>JACDCH010000167.1 GCA_013694495.1 Acidimicrobiia bacterium
CCGGATCGACGCGCTCGTCGCCGGCGTCGACCGCCTCCCGGAGCTGGGCCCGCATGCGCGCGTCCCAGAACCGCTCCATGTGGGCGGCGACGGCCGCGCCCGCGTCGGCCGGATCGAGGTGGGCGAACTGGCGGGCGATGTCGTTGGCCAGCCGGACCTGGGTGTCGACCGCCACGTCAGTCGGCGAGGGCGGCCGGGCGGCGGTCGCGCCGGCGGCCCGGCTCGCGGGCAGGGAGGTCGGCGGGGACCGAGTGCTGCGCGACCGTGACCTGGACCGCGGTCACCTTGTACTCGGGGCAGTTGGTCGCCCAGTCCGAGTGCTCGGTGGTGACGACGTTGGCCCCGCTGGCCGGGTGGTGGAACGTCGTGTAGACGACGCCCTCGGGCATGCGGTCGGAGAGCTGGGCGTGGAGCGTGGTCGAACCGACGCGGCTGGCGAGCTGCACCCGGTCGCCGTGGTGGATGCCCCGCAGTTCGGCGTCGTGGGGGTGGATCTCGAGGACGTCCTCCGGGTGCCAGGCCACGTTGGCGGTGCGCCGGGTCTGGGCCCCGACGTTGTACTGCGTCAGCGTGCGCCCGGTGGTGAGGACGAGCGGGAACCGGCGCGACGTGCGCTCCTCGGTGGGCACGTACGGCGTCTCGACGAAGAGGCCGCGGCCGCGCACGAACCCGTCGACGTGCATGATCGGTGTCCCGCCGGGGGCGGCGTCGTTGCACGGCCACTGGACGCTGCCGACGCGGTCGAGCAGGTCGAACGACACACCGGCGAACGTGGGCGTCAGGGCGGCGATCTCGTCGAGGATCTCGCTGGGGTGGCCGTACGAGAACGGGAAGCCCAGGCCGGCGGCGATCTCGCACGCCACCTCCCACTCCTGCTTGCCGCAGGCCGCCGGCATCACCGGCCGCACCCGGTTGATGCGGCGCTCGGCGTTGGTGAACGTGCCGTCCTTCTCGAGGAACGACGTCCCGGGCAGGAACACGTGGGCGAAGCGGGCCGTCTCGTTCAGGAACAGGTCCTGCACGACGAGCAGGTCGAGGGCGGCGAGGGCGGCCTGGACGTGGGTGGTGTTCGGGTCGGACTGGGCGAGGTCCTCGCCCTGCACGAACAGGGCCCGGAACGAGCCGTCGAGGGCGGCGTCGAACATGTTCGGGATGCGGAGCCCGGGTTCGGGGTCGATGGCCCGCCCCCACACCGCCTCGAACTGGCCCCGCACGACGTCGTCGGACACGTGGCGGTAGCCGGGGAGCTCGTGGGGGAACGACCCCATGTCGCACGAGCCCTGGACGTTGTTCTGGCCCCGCAGCGGGTTCACGCCGCAGCCATCGTGGCCCACGTTGCCGGTGGCCATGGCGAGGTTCGCCATGGCCATCACCATCGTCGAGCCCTGGCTGTGCTCGGTGACGCCGAGGCCGTAGTAGATCGCCGCGTTCCCGCCGGTGGCGTACAGCCTGGCTGCGGCCCTGACCTCGTCGGCGGGCACGCCGGTGGTGGCCTCGACCGCCTCCGGGCTGTGCTCCGGTCGGGCCATGAACGCAGCCCACGCGTCGTAGCCCTCGCAGCGCTCGGCCACGTAGGCGGCGTCGACGAGGCCCTCCGTGACGACCACGTGGGCCATGGCGTTCACGACGGCGACGTTCGTACCCGGGGCGAGTTGCAGGTGGTGGGCGGCCTCGACGTGGGGTGTGCGAACGAGGTCGATCCGGCGGGGGTCGATCACGACGAGCCGGGCGCCCTCCCGCAGGCGGCGCTTGAGCCGCGCCGCGAACACGGGGTGGCCGTCGGTGGGGTTCGCCCCGATCACCACGACGACATCGGCCGCCGCGACCGACCTGAAGTCCTGCGTGCCGGCCGAGGTGCCGAACGTCTGCTTCAGCCCGTAGCCGGTGGGCGAGTGGCACACGCGAGCGCACGTGTCGACGTTGTTGTTGCCGAAGGCCAGCCGCACCATCTTCTGGACGACGTACACCTCCTCGTTCGTGCACCGCGACGACGTGATGCCGCCGATCGAGCCGGTGCCGTGCTCGGCCTGGATCGACCGGAGCCGGTCGACCACGTGGGCGATGGCCTCGTCCCAGCCGACCTCGCGCCACGGCTCGTCGATCGAGCTCCGCACCATCGGCGACAGCACTCGCTCCTGGTGGGTGGCGTAGCCCCAGGCGAAGCGACCCTTCACGCACGAGTGGCCCTCGTTGGCGCCGCCGTCCTTGTGCGGGACCATGCGCACCACCTGGTCGCCCCGCAGCTCGACCTTGAACGAGCAGCCGACGCCGCAGTACGCGCAGGTGGTGAGCACCGAGCGCTTCGGCACGCCGAGCTCCACGACCGTCTTCTCCTGCAGCGTCGCCGTCGGGCAGGCCTGCACGCAGGCGCCGCACGACACGCAGTCGGAGTCCATGAACGACTGGCCGGCGCCGGCGACCACCCTCGACCCGAACCCGCGCCCGGCGATCGTGAGGGCGAAGGTGCCCTGCACCTCCTCGCAGGCCCGCACGCAGCGCGAGCACACGATGCACTTCGACGGGTCGTACTCGAAGTAGGGGTTGCTCGTGTCCGTGGGCTCGTCGAGGTGGTTGTCGCCGGCGTAGCCGTAGCGCACGTCGCGGAGGCCCACGGCACCGGCCATGTCCTGCAGCTCGCAGTCGCCGTTGTCGGAGCAGGTGAGGCAGTCGAGCGGGTGGTCGGAGACGTACAGCTCCATCACGCCCCGGCGCAGCCGCTCGAGCCTCGGCGTCTGCGTGCGCACGACCATGCCCGGCGCCACCGGCGTCGTGCACGAGGCGGGGGACCCGGGCCGGCCGTCGACCTCGACGAGGCACAGCCGACACGACCCGAACGCGGCCAGCGAGTCGGTGGCGCACAGCTTCGGGATCTCGATGCCGGCCAGGGCGGCGGCCCGCAGGACCGACGTACCGGCGGGCACCGTCACCGCCTGCCCGTCGACGACGACCTCGACGTCGGCCGGGCCGGGGACGGCCGGGGTGCCGAGATCGGGTTCACGGACGAGGGCCATGGTCCCGTCAGTCTCCCGCGAAGTCCTCGGCGAAGTGGCGCGTGGCGCTGCGGACCGGGTTCGGCGTGAGCCCGCCCATGGCGCACAACGATCCCTCGGCCATCACCTCGCACAGGTCCTCGAGCAAGAGGAGGTTCGCCTCCCGGTCCTCGCCGGCGATGATGCGGTCGAGCACCTCGACGCCCCGCACGGCGCCGACACGGCAGGGGGTGCACTTGCCGCAGCTCTCCTCGACGCAGAAGCGCATGGCGAAGCGGGCCTGCGCGGCCATGTCGACGGTGTCGTCGAAGACCACGATCCCGCCGTGGCCGACCATGGCGCCGGCGGCGGCGAACGCCTCGTAGTCGAGCGCCAGGTCGGCGAAGGCCGCCGCCGGCACGTAGGCGCCGAGGGGGCCGCCGGCCTGCACGGCCCGCACCGGCCGGCCCGAGCGGGTGCCGCCACCCCAGCGCGTCACGAGGTCGGCCAGCGTCGTGCCGAACGGCACCTCGAAGGCGCCGGGCCGGGCGACGTCGCCGGCCAGCTGCACCACCTGCGTGCCCCGCGACCGCTCCGTACCGTGCGCGGCGTAGGCGGCGGCGCCGCCGGCCAGGACCCCCGGGACGGCCGCCAGCGTGAGGACGTTGTTCACCACGGTCGGGCGGCCGAAGAGACCGGCGAGGGCGGGCAGCGGCGGCTTGGCCCGGACCACGCCGCGCTTGCCCTCGAGGCTCTCGAGCATCGCCGTCTCCTCGCCGCAGATGTAGGCGCCGGCCCCGACGCGCACGTGGACGTCGAACGGCCGGCCCGGGCCGAAGGCGTCCGGTCCGAGCCACCCCTTGCCCCGCGCCCCCGCGACCGCCCGCTGGAGCGCGGCGATGGCGTGGGGGTACTCCGAGCGGATGTAGATCCAGCCGTGCGTCGCGCCGACCGCATGAGCGGCGATGGCCATGCCGTCGAGCAGCAGGAAGGGATCGCCCTCGATGAGCATGCGGTCGGCGAACGTGCCGCTGTCACCTTCGTCTGCGTTGGCCACGACGTGCTTCTCGCCGTCGCCGGCGTCGAGCACCGTGCGCCACTTGATGCCGGCCGGGAAGCCGGCGCCGCCCCGCCCGCGGAGGCCCGACTCGGCCACCTCGGCGACGACCTGCTCGGGCGCCATGGCCAGCGCCCGGACCACGCCGGCCCGGCCGCCGATGGCCTCGTGGTCGTGGGCCGAGCGGGGGTCGACCACGCCCACTCGGGCGAAGGTCAGCCGTGTCTGGTCGCGCAGCCACGGCAGCTCCTCGGTGGGGCCGAGGGCCAACGGGTGCGCCGCCGGCGCCGAGGGTTCGAGCAGCCCGGCAGCCAGCAACGAGTCGATGTCGCCCACCCGGACCGGTCCGTAGGCGAGGCGCACGCCGTCGGCGCCGACCACCTCCACCAGCGGCTCGAGCCACTGCATGCCCCGCGACCCGTTGCGCACGACCTCGGCGTGCAGGGCCAGCG
>JACDCH010000234.1 GCA_013694495.1 Acidimicrobiia bacterium
CCGGGTCTCGCAGCACGCACCGAAGCGCCAGCGGGCCGCCAGCGCGGCCCGGCGCTCTTCGGCGTTCGGGTCCGGCTCTTCGCCGCCCTCGGGTGCGTCGTGCCCCTCGTCGACGTCGGTCACCGGACCGCCGCCCGTCGGGCCGCGGTCATGCGACGCGCCGCCGGCACCGCGGCCAGCAGGGCCTTGGCCTTGTTGCGGCACTCGAGGTCCTCGTGCTCGGCCACGGCGTCGGCCACGATCCCGGCGCCGGCCGTCACCGCCGCCCGGCCGTCGGGCTGGCACACCATCGTGCGGATGGCGATGGCCGTGTCGAGGTTGCCGCTGAAGTCGAGGTACCCGACCACGCCGGCGTAGGCCCCCCGCTTCACCGGCTCGAGGTCGTCGATGATCTCCATGGCCCGCACCTTGGGGGCGCCGGACACGGTGCCCGCCGGCAGCGTCGCCCGCAGCACGTCAACCGGGCCGAGCCCCTCGCGCAGCTGCCCGGACACCTGCGACGTCAGGTGCATCACGTGGCTGTAGCGCTCGAGGGTCATCAGCTCGTCGACCTTCTCGGTGCCGAACCGCACCACGCGGCCGACGTCGTTGCGGGCCAGGTCGACCAGCATCACGTGCTCGGCCAGCTCCTTGGGGTGTTCGGCCAGCTCCGCGGCGAGCCGGCGGTCCTCTGCGTCGGTGCGACCCCGGTAGCGCGTCCCCGCGATCGGGCGGCTCACGACCCGGCCGTCGAGCAGCTGCACCATCGGTTCGGGCGACGACCCGACCAGCGAGAGCTCGGGCAGGCGCAGGAAGTACATGTACGGGCTCGGGTTCACCTGGCGCAGCACCCTGTACACGTCGAAGGGCTCGGCGCCGAGGTCGAAGGCGAAGCGCTGGGCCAGCACGACCTGGAAGATGTCGCCGGCGAGGATGTGCTCGCGGGCCACCTCGATCGCCTGGCGGTAGCCCTCGCTGCCCATCGACGACACGACCTCAGGCAGGGGGTCGGCGGGGTCCGGTGGGTCGACCAGGGGCTCGGCCAGCGCCGCCGAGCCGGCGCTGCCGAGCGCCTCCACCCGGGCGCAGGCTGCGTCGTAGGCGGCGTCGACGGTGGCCTGGTCGGCGCCGGGGGCGACGAAGGCGTTGGCGATGAGCGTGACCCGCTGGCGCCAGTGGTCGTAGGCGGCGACGTCGCCGATCACCGAGAGGACGGCGTCGGGGTTGCCCAGGTCGTCGGGCGGCATGGCGGGCAGGTGCTCGATCTCGCGCACGACGTCGTAGCCCAGGTAGCCGACGAGCCCGCCGTGGAGCGGGGGCAGGTCGGCGATCCGAGGCGAGCGCAGCTGGCCCAGCAGCGACTCGACGGCGGCGAGCACGCCCTGGTCGGTGGGGATCTCGACCGGCAGCGAGCCCTCGACCGTGAGCTCCCGCCCGCGAGCGACGATCGTGGCCAGCGGGTCGCGGCCCACGAAGCTCCACCGCCCCCACCGCTCGTGCTCGACCGACTCGAGCAGGAACCCGGGCCCGTCGCCGACGACCCGCAGGAAGCCGGCGACCGGGGTGGTGAGGTCGGCGAGGACCTCCCGCCACACGGGCACCACGGCGTGGTCGCTCGCGAGGGCGCGGAACTCGTCGCGGGAGGGCTTCACGCCGTCAGCTCGAAGCGCCGAACGACCGGAAGAAGCACGAGTGCTCACCGGTGTGGCAGGCGCCGGCGCCCTCCTGCTCGACCACGAACAGCAGCGTGTCGCCGTCGCAGTCGTAGGCGGCCTCGCGCACCCACTGCCGGTCGCCGGAGGTGTCGCCCTTGCGCCACACCTCCTGGCGGCTGCGGCTCCAGAACACGGTGCGGCCCTCGGCGAGCGTCAGGGCGAGGGTCTCGGCGTTCATCCACGCCATCATCAGAACCTGCCCGGTTCCGGCCTCCTGCACGATCGCCGGAACCAGGCCGTTGCTGTCGAACTGCACGGTCGCGAGCTGCTCCGCGGTGGCGGCGATGGGGGTGGCCTGCACGGCCGCCGATGCTACGGATGCCCTCCGGGAGCGCCCCAACCGATAGCGAACCAGCCCGTGACGGTGATCCCGCCGAGCAGGTCGGCATCAGAGGTACAGCCCGGTGGAGCCTTCCTCGAGCCGCTCGGCGGCGACGGCGTGCACGTCGCGCTCGCGCAGGATGATGTAGTCGTCGCCGCGGACCTCCACCTCGTAGCGGTCCTCGGGGTTGAACAGCACGTGGTCGCCGGCCTGCATCGTGCGGACGTTGGGTCCCACCGCGACCACCTCGGCCCAGGCGAGCCGCTTGCTCATCTGCGCGGTCGCCGGGATGAGGATGCCGCCGGTGGTGCGTCGCTCCCCGTCGTCGCCGCCCCGCTTCACGAGCACGCGGTCGTTCAACATCTTGATCGGGAGCTTGTCGCCTCCGGGGTCCGCCATCCGGACGAGGGTACCGACCCCTACGTCGTCTCCTGGAAGCGCCAGAGCATCGCCTCCGACGCCCAGCCCTTCTCCCGTTCGAGGGCGCCGGCCGCGGCGGCCTCGAAGTGCTCGCGGGCGACCGGGAACTCCCGGGCCTGGTAGGCGAGCATCCCGAGGTAGTAGCGGGCCGACCCCTTGATCTCGTCGTCGTTGAGACCGCTCTGGTCGGCGAGCACCTGCTCGAAGCCGGCCTTGGCGTTCGCCGCGTCGCCGGCGTTGTAGCTGTCGATGGCGCCCGTGAACTCCACCGTGTGGGTGTAGTGGGTGCTGGCGCTGAACCCGAGCGCGTCGTCGACCTTCTCGATCACCGCCGACGCGGCCTTGCTGGTGGTGTCGTCGACCGAGTGGGCCCGGGCGGTCTCGGCCCACTGGCGGGCCAGCTCGTACTCCCGCCGGTCGAGCAGGCTCTCGCCCATGCGGAGGGCCCAGCCGCCCCGCTGGCCGGGCGTCGGGGCCGGGCTCTCGAGGATGCGGGCCACGAGGGCGTCGAAGGTCGACTGGTCGCCGTTCTCGAGCGCGCTGGTTGCGGCCCGCTCGTAGCGGGCGAGCTCCTCGGGCGAGTCCGGCACCCGGTCGGGATCCACCGGCTCGTCGACGGTGCCGGCGTCGATCATGCGGACGAGGTCCTTGGCCCCGGGCGCAGCCGACGAGTTCAGCCAGCGGTACGCCTCCTCGTCGTTGCCGTTGCCGAGGTGGATCACACCGAGGCGGTGGTACACGTGGTCGCGGCCGTCGGCACCGGGGAAGATCGCCCCGGCCGAAAGCGAGTGGTACAGCGTCAGCGCGGCGCCGAGGTCCTCCCGCTCGAAGGCGGCGTCGGCCTCGGCCAGGTACTCGGCGGCGGCGTCGTCGTCGACCGGCGGCAGGGACGGGTCCTCGATGGTCACCCTTGCGACTGTCGCGCCATCGGCCGGGGCCGTGGAGGCCGACTCTGCTGCCCGAACGGGCTGCCCCTGGAAGCCGGCGCCGGGCCTACGGTGCCGGCGGTGCTGGCCCCCGAGCGAATCGACGTCCAGATCCCCGACGGAGCGACCGCGGGCGCCGTGTTGCTGCACCCCCACCCGGACTACGGCGGCGACCGCAACAACAACGTGGTCGACGCGCTCTACCGGGCGCTGCCGGCCGCCGGGATCGCCGCCGTCCGCTTCGACTTCTCGTCGTCGGACCTCGACGAGGGGCGACACGACGCGCTCGAGGCCCTCGATCTGCTCCCGACCGATGCCGTCGTCGTCGTGGTCGGCTACTCCTTCGGCGCCGCCGTGGCGCACGGGATCGTCGGGGCCCGGGTGATCGGCTGGACCCTGATCGCCGCCCCCCTGGGACGGATCGGCGGCTCCGGCGGCGACGCCGCGATCGCGCTCGATCCCCGACCGAAGCTCCTGCTCGTTCCGGCCCACGACCAGTACTGCCCCCCGTCGGCGGCCCGGCTGGAGACCCGGACGTGGAAGGCCACGACGATCGAGGAGATCCCGAGCTCCGACCACTTCGTCGCCGGCGCCACCGCCGAGATCGGACGACGGGTGGCGTCGTGGATCAGCGCCATCGAGCGCCGAGCGGCCCGGGGGCCTACGGCCGGACGGTGACGCCGGCGGCGGCCATGGCCGCCTTGGCCTCGCCCACCGTGAACTCGCCGAAGTGGAAAATCGACGCCGCGAGCACCGCGTCGGCACCCCCCTCGAGCACGCCCTCGGCCAGGTGCTGGAGGCCGCCGACGCCGCCGCTGGCGATGACGGGCACGCCGACCGCGTCGGTGACGGCACGGGTGACGGGGAGGTCGAAGCCATCCCTGGTGCCGTCGCGATCCATCGACGTGAGCAGGATCTCGCCGGCACCGAGGCGCTCGGCCACCACCGCCCACGTGATGGCATCGAGGCGCGTCGGCCTGCGCCCTCCGTGGGAGTGGACCTCCCACCCTCGGTCGCGGCGGCGGGCGTCGATGGCCGCGACCACGCACTGGGC
>JACDCH010000471.1 GCA_013694495.1 Acidimicrobiia bacterium
GGAGGCCGACGCGGTCCGCAGCTACTACGCCCTGCTCGACGGCGGACGCATCGACGAGGGCTTCGCCCGGCTCAGCCCGGCGTACCAGGAGCGCACGGGCCAGGGGTCGTATCGCGGGTTCTGGAACACGATCGACTCGGTCGAGGTGCTCGAGGTGCAGGGCGGCGACCGCACCGCCACGGCGACTCTACGCTACACCAGCAACAACGGTTCTACGTCGACCGAGAACGTCACGCTGCGATTCGTGGAGGACCCGGACACCGGCGGCCTCCTCATCGACGACTACCGGGTCGGCTGACGGCGGCGCCGGGCATGGCCACCACGACGACCCGGGCCGCGAAGACGAAGGCGTCGGCACCGAAGGCGTCGGCCGAGGCGAAGCTCGCCACCTACCGGGCCAAGCGCCGCTTCGACAAGACCCCCGAGCCGAGCGGCGACGGCGCACCGACCGCGCCGCCCGAGGGCTCGTCGCGCTTCGTCGTGCAGCGCCACCAGGCCAGCCGCCTCCACTATGACTTCCGCCTCGAGATCGACGGCGTGCTGGTGAGCTGGGCCGTGCCCAAGGGACCGACGCTCGACCCCAAGGCCAGGCACCTCGCCGTCCACGTCGAGGACCACCCCGTCGAGTACTTCGACTTCGAGGGCGTCATCCCCAAGGGCGAGTACGGCGGCGGCGACGTCATCGTCTGGGACTGGGGGACGTGGTCGCTGGCCAAGGGCAACGACGCCCAGCGGGATCTGCGCAAGGGCGACCTCCACATCGACCTCGACGGGAGCAAGCTCCACGGCCGCTTCGTGCTCGTGCACCGCGACCAGAACCGCTCGGGCAAGGAGCAGTGGATCCTCCTGAAGAAGAACGACGACGACGCCGTCGCCGGCTGGGACCCCGAGGCGCACCCGCAGTCGGTGAAGTCGGGGCGTACGAACGACGAGGTGCTCGCCGATCCCGACCACCTCTGGCACAGCGATCTGCCGGCCGACCGGGCCGCCGTTCCCACCGCCTCGACGCGTTGGGCGGCCGCCGACGCGGACGAGGTTGGTGCCCTCGATGCGCTCGGCCCCAAGGGCGGGTCCTGGTCCCTGCGCGGCCGTGAGCTCAAGGTCACCAACCTCGACAAGGTCCTGTTCCCGGCTCGCTCCGAGGGCGAGGCGCCCGTCACGAAGCGGGACCTGATCCGCTACCACGCTCTGGTGGCGCCGTGGATGCTGCCGTACCTCGACGGTCGCCCCGTGAACCTGAACCGGTTCCCCGACGGCGTGGCGAAGAAGGGGTTCTGGCACAAGGCCGTGCCCACCCACGCGCCGGAGTGGCTCAACCGCTGGCAGAACGACGAGGCCGACCCGGGCGAGACCGAGTGCTACGCCGTCGTCGACGAGAGCGCTGCCCTGGCGTGGATGGCGAACTACGGCGCCGTCGAGCTCAACCCGTGGACGTCGCGCGTCGCGGACGTGCACCGGCCGACGTGGGCCTTCATCGACCTCGACCCGGGCCCCACGACCACGTTCGACGAGTTGCTCGTGCTGGCTCGGTTGCACCGCACCGCGCTCGAGCACCTCGGCGTCGAGGCCCGGCCCAAGGTCACGGGCAAGCGCGGCATCCAGGTGTGGGTGCCCGTCGCGCCCCGCTACTCGTTCGACGAGACGCGGACCTGGGTGGAGCGGCTGTCGAAGGCGGTCGGGGCGACGGTGCCCGAGCTCGTCAGCTGGGAGTGGCGCACCGACGCGAGGGGCGGCAAGGCCCGCCTCGACTACACCCAGAACGCGATCAACAAGACCTTGGTCGCGCCGTTCAGCGCCCGGCCCGCGGCAGGCGCCCCGGTGTCCGTGCCGATCGCCTGGGACGAGCTCGACGACCCCGACCTGACGCCGGACCGCTGGACCGTGCGCGACGTCCTCGACCGCCTCGCCGAGCGCGGCGACCCGCTCGCCCCGCTCATCGGCATGCCCCAACGGCTCCCGACGCTGTAGCGACCCGTCGCCCCATGACCACCACGAACCCCTTCACCCACGCCGTCGCGTCGTTCGAGCCGAGCAGCACCGGCGTCCTGCTGTGGACGCGCCTGACCGGCGGCGCCGCCGCCGACTGGGTGGTGGCGTCCGACCCCGACCTCCGCGACGTGGTGGCCAGCGGCACGGCCGCGACCGACGCCGACCGCGACCACACGATCGTCGTGGACGTCGACGGGCTCGCGCCGGCCACGTCGTACTGGTACCGCTTCACCGTCGGCGCCGAGGGCTCGCCCGTCGGCCGCACCCGCACCCTCCCGGCCGAGGGAGCGCGCTCCTTTCGCATCGCGACCGTCTCCTGCGCCCGCTACTCGGTCGCCCCCCTCGGCGTGTACCGGGCTGTCGCCGAGCGCGAGGTCGACCTGGTGCTGCACCTCGGCGACTACATCTACGAGGACGACGGCGAGCACGGGCCTCGCCGCCACGACCCGCCGCACACCGCGACGACCCTGGACGACTACCGGCGCCGGATCGCCCAGATCCGCACCGACCCCGACGCCCAGGCGCTGCACCTTCGGCATCCCGTCGTCACCATCTGGGACGACCACGACCTGAGCGACAACGCCTGGCGGGGCGGGGCGAAGAAGCACGACCCCGAGGAGCACGGCCCCTGGCCGGCTCGGGTGGCGGCCGCGGCCCAGGCCCGCCAGGAGTGGCTGCCGGGCCGGCTGCGCGACCCCGACGACCCGCTCGTCACCTGGCGGTCGCTGCCCGTCGGCGACCTCGCGGAGCTTCTCCTGCTCGACACGCGGCTCGTGGGGCGCGACCGGCAGGCGGGCGACGACGAGTCGCCCGACCTCGACGACCCGGCCCGGTCCCTGCTCGGTCCCGACCAGCGGGCGTGGTTGCAGGCCCGGGTCGCCGACGTCAGCCGGCCGTGGGCGGTGGTGGCGAGCGGGGTGGTCGTCAACGAGCTCGAGCTCTCGTGGCCCCGCCCGCTGCGGTGGCTGAACCACCTCCTGCCCAACGGCTACGCCGTCCTCGACGGCCGGATCCTGCACGACGACCAGTGGGACGGCTACCCGGCCGAGCGCCAGCGCCTGTCCCGCTGGCTGCGGGAGCGGGGCGAGGCGGGCGGTCGGGCGCTCATCCTGTCCGGCGACGTCCACTCGTCCTGGGCCTTCCTCGGTCCCTGCGACGGCGAGAACGGGGAGCCGGTGGCCGTCGAGGTGACGACGCCGGCGGTGTCGTCGGCGGCGATGGGCCGGGCCCACTACCCGGGCCTGTGGCGCATCCTCGATCGGGAGGCGAACGACCTGCCCCACGTCCGGTGGGCCGACGTCACGGAGCGGGGCTACTGCGTCGTCGACATCACGCCCGACGAGGTGACGGCGTCGTGGTGGTTCGTGCACCCCTACGACCGCCGCCCCGCCGCCCGCGCCGTGCCGGCCGCGACATTCCGCACCGAGCGCGCGCCGTGGCCCCCGCGCTTCGAACGGGTCGACGGCGCCGGCGACGACCCGGCCCGCGACGGGC
>JACDCH010000240.1 GCA_013694495.1 Acidimicrobiia bacterium
ATCGGCGGGGACGGCCAGTGGTGGTGCCTCGACGGGCGCCGGGCTCGTGGTCGGCGGTGCCGGCGGGGGCGTGGCGACCGTGGTCGGGGCCGGGACCGGCGGCTGCGGCGGCGCGGTGGTGGCGGTCGAGGCGGTGGTCGTCGACAACGGCGCGCCGCCGGCGACGGACACGAGCACGGACGACGTCCCGAGGCCGCCCGCGAACGGCAGCGCGAGCACGCCCGCTGCCAGCACCGTGCCGGCGACGATCAACAGCCGCGCCGGACCGTGTCGGTCCACATCCCCTCCAACCTCGACCCCGGCCGTCCCTCTGACCCGATTGGATGATCCATTCGCCGCATTTGTCCGGATCCCTGCCGGGAGGTGCGCCACTACGGTCGCCGAGCGGTGATCGACGACGACGAAGCGATGGGCCTCGCCCTCGACGAGGCTGCAATGGCGCCCGGCCACGGCGACGTGCCCGTCGGCTGCGTGGTCATCGTCGGCGGCAAGGTCGTCGCCCGGCGTCACAACGAGCGCGAGCGCCTCGGCGATCCCACCGCCCACGCCGAGCTCCTCGCCCTCCGCGACGCCGCGGCCGTGGTCGCCGACGGATGGCGCCTCGTCGACGCCACCGTGGTGGTGACGCTCGAGCCGTGCCCCATGTGCGCCGGCGCCGTCCTCGCTGCGAGGGCCCGCCGGGTGGTGTTCGGTGCGCCCGACCCCCGGGCCGGCGCCCTCGGCTCGCTCTACAACCTCGGTGCCGACCCCCGCCTCGGCCACGAGCTCGAGGTCGTGCCCGGCGTCCGCGCCGCCGAGGCCGCCGACCTCCTCGTCCGATTCTTCGAGGAGCGGAGACCCCACTAACGTCGCCGCCGGAGCGTTGCCAGAGTGGACGAATGGGACGGTCTCGAAAACCGTTGTGGCTTATGGTCACCGTGGGTTCAAATCCCACACGCTCCGCCAGAAAGCCCCAGGTCAGCTCGGGTGTGGGAGTGCACAGGAGCACCCCGCCCGGCTGGCTGAGGAGAGAGCGGCTTTCAGCCCTGTGGGGCGGTCACGACCCGGTCGTCGCCGGCCGCGTAGTACACGTCGTCGGCGCGGATTCGCGGTTGTCGACGTGCCCTCGCGCCAGGAGGCGCCGGCGTGGGCGGCCAAGATCGCCGTCGCCTGCCGCTGTGCCCGAGAGGTCCGAGAGCTCGTGCCCGACCCGACCGTCTGACCGAGATCATCGCCGTCCGGCCGGTGCCAGCAGCACGGCGCCATCTCCCCGCTTACCGGACAAGCTGGGGCGCGACCTGGGGGGCGTCGGTGACGCCCCCCAGGATCTGCTTCGTCGTTCGCCGACCGCGGCGTCGAGCTAGCCCGCGTAGGCGGCCTCCGTGTTGGCGAACACGTCCGGCACCGGGTACTGGCCGAGGGCGAACAGGAGCACGGCTTCGTGCTGGCGGTCGATGCACAGGATCGAACCGGCGAGGCGGATGGCGGCCGGGTCCTCCAGCGTCGGGATGGCGCCGAGGTAGGTCGCCGAGGCGATGCCCTCCAGGGTCAGCGCCAGGTTGGCCGCGCCGGCGACGTCGGTGACCGCGGCGAACATCGTGTTCACCGTCTCGGCAAGGTCGGCCGGCGGCGCGGAAACGGCGGCTTGGCCGGCGCCGGTGAGGACGCCGTTCCAGGCATTGAGGTGCTCCTGGTGCTGGGCCATGGCGACGGTGACGAACTCGGCGACAGCCGGGGGGACCTCGCCGAGGGCGCCGCTGGTCGCGGCGTCGAGGGCGGCGCCGTACGTGCTGACCGCGAGCACCTCCAGGGAGGCGGCCAGGGCCGCGACCGCAAGGTCGCCGCCACCACCTCCACCCTCGCCCGTGTTCGCCGTGCCCTCGGGCTCGTCATCGCCGCAGGCGGCGAGGAGGGCGCCGGCGGCGAGGACGCCGCCGCCGAGGAGGAAGCGGCGCCGGTTCGGGGCCGCGGTCGTGGTTTCGGTGTCGGTGTCGGTGGTGGTATCGGCCATCAGAGGGCTCCTTCTTCGGGCGGGCTGGCGAGCTGGGGTTCCTCGAACGCAGCCGGGAAGGCGACGCTGCCGGCCGCGGCGGGCAAGGCCGCCAGATCGGTCGGGATGGTGATCAGCTGCGGAGCACCAGCCGCGAGCAGCGCGCCGACAGCGCGCAGCGTGGCGAGGTGCTGGGTCTCGACGGCTATGACGCTGCCCATGAGGGCCTTGATGTCCGGCTCGGTCAACAGGCTGAGGTCGGCCAGGTACGTGTCCTGGGCCACCTCCTCCAGCG
>JACDCH010000249.1 GCA_013694495.1 Acidimicrobiia bacterium
CGCGTCGGCCTCGGGTGCCGCGTCGGCCTCGGGTGCCGCGTCGGCCTCGGGTGCGCCGCCCTTCTGGTCGATCAGCGCCTTGAGGCCGTAGGCCATGTTGCGGGGCAGGGCCTGGAGCAGGCCGGCGAACTGCACCATGGGCGCAGCCATCGCACCGGCCAGCTTGGCCAGCAGCACCTCGCGGGGCTCGACGTCGGCCAGGGCCTGCGTCTCGGCGGCGGACAAGGTCTTGTCGCCGAGCAGGCCCCCCTTGACGACCAGGGTGGGGTTGGTCCGGGCGAAGTCGCGCAGCGCCTTCGCGACGACGACGGGATCGCCTTCGACGAACGCGATGGCCGTGGGTCCCGTGAGCATGTCCTCGATCTCGAGGCCCAGGTCGCGGGCGGCGAAGCGGACGAGGGTGTTCTTGTACACCTTCATCTCGCCGCCGGCGTCCCGCAGCGCCCGCCGCAGCTGGGCGAGCGATGCGACGTTCAGGCCCCGGTACTCCGTGAGCAAGGCGGCGCTGGCACCGTCGAGGCGCTCGCGCACCTCGTCGACGACGGCAACCTTCTCTGGGCGGGGGTTCTCCATCTGGCTCTGACACCTCCTCTCGTTTGCTCGGGCTCGCACGTGCGCGAACGACCGAGTGAGGCACGGAGGTCCACCTGCTCAGGCGGGCGTGGGCCCTTTCAACACCCGAGGGTGCACCGGAGGTCTCTGGCGAGCAGTTCTGTTTGGGAGCGGCGATGCTACGGACCGGTCGGGCGGGCCCGCAATCCGAGGGCGCGCCGGCTCAGGCCCTGCGGACGGATTGCGGCCCACGGCCGCGTCGCCGCAGGTCCTTCCTGTGTCTCGATTCGATTCCAGGGCCGGCGAGGGGGGCTTCGTCGGGGCGGTCCGGACCCCTTCATCTCACTCCGGGTCGTCGACCTTGAGTCGGGCGGGATCGACCTTGACGCCGGGGCCCATGGTGGAGGCGACGGCGATCTTGCGGAGGAAGCGGCCCTTGGCCGAGGCGGGCTTGGCCCGGTTCAGCTCGTCGATCACGGCCCGGAAGTTGTCCTGCAGCTTCGAGACCTCGAAGCTCACCTTGCCGAGGGGCACGTGGATGTTGCCGTAGCGGTCGGTGCGGTACTCGACCTTGCCGCCCTTGAAGTCCTCGACCGCCTTGCCCACCTCGGTGGTGACGGTGCCCGTCTTCGGGTTCGGCATCAGGCCCCGGGGGCCGAGCACGCGACCGAGCTTGCCGACCATGGGCATGAGGTCCGGCGTGGCGATGGCGACGTCGAAGTCGAGCATGCCGCCCTCGACGGCGGCGGCCAGCTCGTCGGAGCCCACGTGGTCGGCGCCGGCGGCCCGGGCCTCGGCGGCGGCGTCGCCGGCGGCGAACACCGCGACGCGCACGTCCTTGCCGGTACCGGCGGGCAGGGCGACGGTGCCCCGCACGATCTGGTCGGCCTTGCGGGGATCGACGCCCAGGCGGACGGCGAGTTCGACGGTCTCGTCGAACTTCGAGGGAGCCAGCCGCTTGGCCAGCTCCAGCGCCTCGGCGGGGGTGAACAGCTGGTCGCGGTCGTAGCGCCGCGTCGCGTCCGTGTACTTCTTGCCGTGCTGTGCCATCGGAACCTCCTCGCCACCTGCGTGGCTCCCTCGGTGGTGCCCGGAGTCCACAGGCGAGGTCCTCCTGCGGGGGGTTCGTGCCTTCTCGGCGCGGTTGCTACTCGACGACGGTGAGGCCCATCGAGCGGGCCGTGCCCCGCACCTGCAACATCGCGGACTCGAGGTCGTTGGCGTTGAGGTCGGGCATCTTGATCTTGGCGACCTCCTCGACCATCGCCATGGTCACTGAGCCGGCGGACTCGCGCCCCGGCTTCTCGGAGCCCTTGTCGAGGCCGGCCAGCTGGCGCAGGAGCACCGGCGTGGGCGGGGTCTTGAGGATGAACGTGAACGTGCGGTCCTCGAAGATCGTGATCTCGACCGGCACGATCGTGCCAACCTGGCTCTCGGTGGCGGCGTTGTAGGCCTTGCAGAAGTCCATGATCGCCACGCCGTGAGGGCCGAGCGCCGTACCCACCGGCGGGGCAGGCGTCGCCTTCCCCGCGGGGATCTGGATCTTGACGATCGCGGAGACCTTCTTCTTCGCCATGGGTGCGCGCCTAACTACCTAGTGGAGCTCGTGGGGGAACGGGACAGTCTGCCGGAGCGCGCTAGAGCTTCGCCACTTGTGCGAAGTCGAGCTCGACCGGCGTCTCCCGGCCGAAGATGTTGACGAGGACCGTGACCTTGAGGTGGTTCTCGTCGATGGTGACGACCTCGCCGCTGAAGTCGGCGAAGGGGCCTTCCTTCACGCGCACCGTCTCGCCGACCTCGTACTCGAGCTTCGGCTTGCCCCGACGGGTGACGGCCTCGACCTCGTCGTTCTTGACGGCGAGGAAGGTCTCGACGTCGCGGCGGCGCAGCGGCGAGGGCTTGGCGCCCTGGCCGACGAAGCCGGTGACGCCGGGCGTGTTGCGGATCACGTACCAGGAGTCGTCGTCGAGCTCGCAGCGCACCAGGAGGTAGCCGGGAAAGACCTTCTTCTGGACCACGACTTTCTTGCCGTTCTTGAACTCGACGACGTCCTCGAGGGGGATGACCACCTCGTGGATCCGCTCCTCCATGTTCATCGACGACGTGCGGGCCTCGAGGTTGGACTTGACCTTCTTCTCGTAGCCCGACTGCGTGTGCACGACGTACCACTTGCCGGGGCGGTCGTAGGGGCTGATCGCCGGCTCGAGGTCGCGGTCCTCCTCGTCGAGGAGGTCCTCGGGGTCGATCACCGCCGGGCTCTCGGCGGCGTCGGCCTCGGCTTCGGGCGCCTCCTCGGCATCGGCGGGCGCGCCGGCGTCGACCGCCTCGTCGGGCGCGGCCATGGCCTCGCCCTCGGGCTCGGTGACGTCGTCGTCGGGCGTGTCAGTCATGGTCTCACTCATCGAACAGGGACAGGACGAACTCGGAGGCACCGACGTCGACGAGGGCGATGAACGACGTCATGATGACGATGGCGACGAGGACGATGATGGAGTAGTTGATGACCTCGGCCCGGGTGGGCCAGGCCACCTTGCGCAGCTCGGCCCGCACCTCCTTGAGGAACTGGGCCGGCCCGGTACGGGCCTCCTTGGCCTCGGGTCGGGCCGCTGCCGCCCCCGGCTGCCGCCGCTGCTGGGCGGCCGGGCGGGCCGGCTCGCCGTCGGCGCCGAGCGCGCCCTGCTTCTGCAGCATCCGCTTCTGCGCTCGGTTCATCGCCATGGGAGGCCTCGGTCGGATCTCGGGGAGCAGGGCAGGAGGGACTCGAACCCACAACCTGCGGTTTTGGAGACCGCTGCTCTGCCAGTTGAGCTACTGCCCTCAGGGGTGGGGGGAACGGCGGGCGAGGATAGCGCAGCGCCTCCACCGCCCTTCATTCGCCGACCGGTCGTTCGCCGACCGGCGGGAACGGGCTACGACGCGACGCGGACCCTGCGGCTGCTCTTGGCGAACAGGAGGGCCCCGGCCGCCCCGGCGGCGGTGGCGGCGGCGATGCCCGCGCCGTAGGCC
>JACDCH010000474.1 GCA_013694495.1 Acidimicrobiia bacterium
AAGCGGCGCAAGGTCGGGCGACTCGCAGCCAAGGTCGCCCGACTCGGCGGCCCGGTGGCGGTCGGCGCCGGCTACCTCGCGGTGGGCACGACCGTGGCCGACCGGGGCAGCCCGAAGCGGCAGTGGGAGCGCCACGGCCGGCCGCGAGACCTCGGCGCCGGCGTGGTCGGGTGGGCGGCGGCGATCGTCGGCTGGGACTTCATCTACTACTGGAACCACCGCTTCATGCACGAGGTGCGGGCCCAGTGGGCCATCCACGTGGTGCACCACTCGAGCGAGCACTACAACCTGTCGACCGCGCTCCGGCAGCCCGTCGCCGACGTCCTCGGCGTGTTCGTGCCCTACGGGATCCTGGCCCGCCTCGGCGTGCAGCCGTGGCTCATCCAGCAGTCGCGCGGGATCAACCTCGTGTACCAGTACTGGATCCACACCGACGCCATCCGGCGGCTCGGTCGGGCCGAGGAGGTGCTGAACACGCCCTCGCACCACCGCGTCCACCACGGCATGAACCGCCAGTACATCGACCGCAACCACGGCAGCTTCCTCATCCTGTGGGACCGCCTCTTCGGCACGTTCGAGCGCGAGGACGAGGACGTCCGCTACGGCCTCACGAAGAACGTCGACAGCTACAACCCGGCCCGCATCGCCAGCCACGAGCACCGCGACATCGTCCGCGACGTCGCCGACTCGACGAACTGGCCCGACCGCCTGTCGTTCGTGCTCCGCGGCCCGGGCTGGGCCTACGAGCGCCACAAGGCCCGCTCGGCCGCCGGCGTCGCCTGAGGTGTCGAGCTCACTCGCTTCGCTCCGTTCGCTCGAGTTGTGAAGCCCCGACTTCGTCGGGTCGCTCCGGTCCTCGGCCGACTTCGTCGCCCTGCGGCCGATCTCTGGGGGCTCCGCCCCCAGACCCCCAGCGCCTCCGGCGGGCTGGACGAGCATGACCGGACCAGACGCCTGAACCGAGCTCGCTCTACTGCTGCTGCTGTTGCTGCTGCTCGATCGACGAGGGCTGGTGCTGCTGGCTGCGGTCGGACTCGAAGCGGCGGAGGGCGGCCTCCTCGCCCTGCTGCACCAGCCGGCGGGCGTCGGGGACCAGCGCCGGCGTCGCCAGCGGGAGGGGCGTGCCGAGGCGGGTGATGTCGACGGCGACGTCGAGCTGGTGGCCGGCCCGGCCGGCGAACAGGCCCCGCAGGGGCGGCACGTCGTCGTAGGCGCGGCCGTGGCCGATCTTCACGTGGCGCTGGCCGACCTCGAGCCCGTTGGTCGGGTCGAGGCCGAGCCAGCCGAACCCGGGGATGGCCGCCTCGAACCAGGCGTGCGTCTGGACCCGGACGGCCTCGACCTCGTCGCCCGGGTCGCTGGCCCGTGACTCGTCGATGGTGAACAGGTAGCCGGACACGTAGCGGGCCGGGATCCCGACGGCCCGGCACATGGCCACGCCGAGGTGGGCGAAGTCCTGGCACACCCCGCGGCCGCGGGCGAACACCTCGTCGATGGGCACGCCGACGTAGGTCGAGCCGGGCACGTAGGACAGGTGGCTGCCGACGAAGCGGTGCAGCGCGAGCACCCGGCTCACGACCCCGCGACCGGCGAAGTCGGCCTGGCGGTGGGCCGCCTCGAGGATCGCCGGCCCGCCGTCGGCGTGGGCCGACGGCCCGAGCAGGTCGACGTGCGTGTCGCGGAACATGGGATCGTCGAGCTGTTCGGTGCGGGGGTCCGACGACAACAGCGGCCGGGGCCGGGTCTCGACGGTGGCCTCGGCCAGGACGTCGAGCACGAGGTGGGGCTCGCGCACGCCGAAGGCGTCGACCCTCGTTCCCCACCAGTCGGTGAACGACAGCACCCGCGCCGACGGCGCCGTCTGCACCCGGTACCGGGTCGTCGTCTGGTGCTCGTCGGTGGCCGGGCAGGCCCGCAGCTCGTTCTGCGACTCCCGCACAGACAGCGCCGGCTCGATCGTCGACTCCTGCACCCGCGTCTCCTCGGTGATCGCATCGACCTCGATGCGGGCCTTCTCGGGCGCCAGCACCCACGTGTCCTTGGAGCCGCCGCCCTGCGAAGAGTTCACGACCAGCGAGCCCTTGCGCAGCGCCACCCGGGTGAGCCCGCCGGGGATGACCATGGCCTGCTCGCCGGTGACGACGAACGGGCGCAGGTCGACGTGGCGGCCCTCGAGGTGGTCGCCGACCAGCGTCGGGTGGCGTGACAGCGAAACGACCTCCTGGGCGATCCAGCCCCGGGGATCGGCTTCGATGGCGAGCCGGCACGCCTCGGTCTCCTCGTCGGACGCGGCCGGGCCGACGTAGAGGCCGTAGCCGCCCGACGCGGCGACCGGCTTGACCACGAGCTGGTCGAGTCGGGCCAGCACCTCGGCCCGCTGCTCGGGCTCCCACAGCAGGTACGTCTCGCAGTTCGCCAGGATCGGTTCCGCGCCGAGGTAGTAGCGGATGAGCTCGGGGACGTAGGCGTACACGGCCTTGTCGTCGGCCACGCCGTTGCCCACCGAGTTGGCGATGGTGACGTTGCCGCCCCGCGCCGCCGCCATCAGGCCGGGCACGCCCAGCGTCGACTCGGGCCGGAACACCA
>JACDCH010000262.1 GCA_013694495.1 Acidimicrobiia bacterium
CCTCGGGCCAGCGCGCCCGCCACGGCAGCAGCCACCTCGTCGTCGGTCGCGGCCGCCGCTTCCGGCGCGCCCTCGAGCACCACCACGACCTCGCCGTGCACCTCGCCGGCCTCGGCCCACGCAACCGCCTCCGCCAGCGTCGAGCGGCGGACCTCCTCGTGCAGCTTCGTCAGCTCCCGGGCGATGGCGACCCGGCGGTCGGCACCGGCCGCGGCGGCGAGGTCGGCCAGCGTGCGGGCCAGGCGGTGCGGCGACTCGAACAGCACGACGGTGCGGCGCTCGGCGCTGATCTCGGTCAGCCGGGCCGTGCGCTCGGCGCCCTTGCGGGGCAGGAATCCCTCGAACGTGAAGCGGGTCGTCGCCAGACCCGACAGCACCAGCGCGGCCAGCGGCGCCGAGGGGCCGGGGACGACCTCCACCGGCAGCCCTTCGGCCGCGGCGGCGGCGACCAGCCGTGAGCCCGGGTCGGCGATCCCCGGCATGCCGGCGTCGGTGACGACGACCACCCGCTCGCCCCGGTGCAGCCGCTCCAGCACCTCGGCGGTGCGCTGGTCCTCGGTGTGGTCGTCGACCCGCAGCAGCCGGACGCCTTCACGGCGGCCGATGCCGGTGAGCTCCAGCAGCTTGCCGGTGCGCCGCGTGTCCTCGCAGCAGATGCAATCGGCGCCGGCGAGGGCGGCGGCGGCGCGCGGCGACAGGTCGCCGAGGTTGCCGATCGGGGTGGCGACGAGGACGAGCGGCACGGGCCGGTGACCGCGCTACTCGCGCACTTCGAGCGCGTCGCCGACGTGGAGGTCCCAGGAGGCGAACGCCCCCGCCTCGGCCTCGAGGACCGCGTGGGCCTTGCGGTGCCACCCCCCGACGCGCCACGGCTTCATCGTCGTGGCGTGGAGGACGGTGAGCTCGTCGTCGAGGTGGGCCACGTCGATGGCGAACTTCATGCCGAGGGTGTGAACCGAGCGGCAGGGTCGGAGCAACAGCGCGCCCTCGAAGCCGTCCTGGCCGAGCAAGCCCGTGCGGCGGTCGCGGTGCGACGTCGCGATCACCAGCGACGCGAGGACGTGGCCGTCGCGCACGAGCCAGGGCATGTCAGGACCTGCGGACAGGTTCGTGGTCGACGGTCATGGAACCGCAGGTCCTTCCCTGTGTCCCCATTCGATTCCGGGTTCCCGCGTTGGGGGGCTTCGCCCGGGGCGGTCGGGAACCCTTCATCTCAGGTGTTGTGGCGGATCTCGAGGACGTCGCCGTCCTGGACCTCGTAGTCCTTGCCCTCGACGCGGAGCTTGCCGACATCGCGGGCCTTGGACCAGGAGCCGATCTCGAGCAGCTCGTCCCAGCGGATCGCCTCGGTCCGGATGAAGCCCCGCTCGAGGTCGCCGTGGATGACGCCGGCGCAACGGGGCGCCTTCCACCCGGCCCGGAACGTCCACGCCCGGCTCTCCTTGTCGCCCGTCGTGAGGAACGTGCGCAGGCCGAGCAGCTGGTAGGCGGCCTGCACGAACCGGGGCAGCGCACCCTCGCCGAGGCCGTAGCCCTCGAGCAGCTCGGCCCGGTCCTCGGGGTCGAGGAGGGCG
This sequence comes from Acidimicrobiia bacterium, assembly GCA_013694495.1. Taxonomy (GTDB): domain Bacteria; phylum Actinomycetota; class Acidimicrobiia; order Acidimicrobiales; family JACDCH01; genus JACDCH01. Next base: position 1,575 of record JACDCH010000262.1, read on the forward strand.
GCCTCGGCCTCGAGCTGGACGGACATCGCCACCACCTCGGAATGCTCGCCGAGCTCGGCCTTGACCGGAGCGGTGATGGCGTCGGCGTCGGCCACCTGGCTCTCGTCGACGTTCACGACCGCCAGCACCGGGCGGTTGGTGAGCAGGAACATCGGCCGCAGCAGCTCCCGGTGCTCCTCCGACAGCCCCGAGCGGTAGAGCGGCGTGCCCTCGGCGAGGATCACGTTGGCGGCGTCCATGGCCGCCACCTCGGCCACCGCCGACTTGTCGAGCTTCGCCTGCTTGCGCTTGCGCTCGAGCTGCTTCTCCATCGTCTCGAGGTCGGCCAGGCACAGCTCGAGCTCGACGACGCTCAGGTGCTCCATCGGGTCGGCGGGGCCGGGCACGTCGGCGTCGGCGAAGGCCCGCAGCACGTAGACGACGGCGTCGACCTCGCGGATGTGGGCGAGGAAGCGGTTGCCCAGTCCCTCGCCCTTGCTCGCCCCCTCGACCAGGCCCCCGATGTCGACGAACTGCACCGTGGCGTGGACGACGTTCCGGCTCGACGACATGGCCGCCAGGGCGTCGAGGCGGTGGTCGGGCACCCTCGCCATCCCGACGTTGGGGTCGGTGGTGGCGAACGCGTACGGCGCGGCCAGCGCGCCGCCACCGGCCAACGCGTTGTACAGCGACGACTTGCCGGCGTTGGGGAGGCCGACGAACCCGAATCGTTCCATGACGGCGGTCGAGCCTACGGGCGCACCCCGCGACCGCTCTCACGGGGGAACCGTGTCCGCGACGAGCGGCGTACCCTCGGGCAACCATGGCTCCGACCGACGCCGCCGCCATCACCGCCCTCGAGCGGGTCGCCTACTACCTCGACCGGGTGCTCTCCGAGTCGCACCGCGTGCAGGCCTACGTGAAGGCCGCCGACCTCGTGCGGTCGTTGCCCGCCGGCGAGCTCGAGGAGCGCCACGCCGCCGGCACGCTCAAGGAGCTGGCCGGCATCGGCCCGAAGACGGCCACGATCATCGGCCAGGCCCTCGACGGCGGCCCCATCCCGTACCTCGACGAGCTCGAGCGCACCACGGTCATCGACGTGGGCGACGACCCTGCCGTGACCGACCTGCGAGCCGCCATCAAGGGCGACTGCCACAGCCACAGCGTCTGGTCCGACGGCGGCGCGCCGGTCGAGACGATGGCCCGGGCGGCCATGGCCCTGGGCCACGAGTGGCTCGTGATGACCGACCACTCCCCCCGTCTCACCGTCGCCCACGGCCTGTCGCCCGAGCGGCTGCGGGCCCAGCTACAGGAGATCGCCGAGATCAACGAGCGGCTGGCGCCGTTCCGGATCCTCACCGGGATGGAGGTCGACATCCTCGCCGACGGCGCCCTCGACCTCCCCGAGGAGATGCTGTCCGAGCTCGACGTCGTGGTCGCCAGCGTCCACTCGAAGCTGTCGATGCCGGCGCCGGAGATGACCCGGCGCATGGTCATGGCCGTGTCCAGCCCCCACGTCGACATCCTCGGCCACTGCACGGGCCGCAAGGTCCCGGGGAACATGCGCCAGGTCGGCCAGAGCGACTTCGGCGGCCGCAAGGGCTCCGAGTTCGACGCCGACATCGTGTTCGCCGCCTGCGCCCGGTTCGGCACCGCAGTCGAGATCAACTGCCGGCCCGAGCGCCAGGACCCGCCCGACGACCTGCTCGACCTGGCCCTCGAGTGGGGCTGCACGATCGCCATCGACACCGACGCCCACGCCCCCGGCCAGCTCGAGTGGCAGCCCTTCGGCTGCGAGAAGGCCGTCCGCCACGGCATCGACGCCGACTCGATCGTGAACACCAAGTCGGCCGACGACCTCGTCGCCTGGGCCGGCTCCCACGCCATCGCCTGAGCCGGCGCCGGTCGACGACGCCGCTGCCGTGCCGCCACCTTGCTCGACTGATGTGCAGGAGCCGGACGCTTCGGTCCGGTCCCTGCACACCAGTTGCGATCTCTGCCGACCCGGGGTGCCGTGCCGCCCGCCGCCGGGCTCTCGACCTCTGCCGGTAGGCGATGGCGCCGGCGCCGGCCTCCGCCCCTAACCTCTGACCCCTCATGTCGAAGCGCACGGTCAAGAAGAAGATGAAGGCCCGCACGTCCAAGGCGAACCACGGCACGAAGCCGAACGCAGGGCGCGGCTGACCGATGGCCCGGGCCGGGCCGGCGGCGCCGCCGGCGCCGGTGGCCCGCGTCGACGACATCGTCGACGTGCTGCACGGGATCGAGGTCGCCGATCCCTACCGCTGGCTGGAGGACGGCGAGGCGGAGGAGGTCAAGGCCTGGTCCACCGCGCAGAACGCGCGGACGAGGGCGGCGCTCGATGCGCTCGGCGACCGGGCCCGCTGGCACGCCCGGATGGTGGCGCTGCTGCGGGTCGGTGTCGCCACCGCGCCCTCGATCGCCGGCGACGTCGTCCTCTCGCTCGACCGCTGGGGTGAGCGCGAG
>JACDCH010000275.1 GCA_013694495.1 Acidimicrobiia bacterium
CCCGCCGCACGTCCTGACTGAAGCAGGCGACGGCCGGCTCGGGTCTCCCGAGACCGGAGGCGAGGTCCTCGTCGGGCACGCCGAGCACGGCCCGGTACACCAGCGCCCCGACGGGCGGATGCCGCCGGCGAGGGCCTACTCGTACTGGTCAAGGAGGAGGTGGGCCGCGATCTCGAGCTCGTCGCCGGCCTGGCCGATGCCGAACCACCGGTTGACCCAGCCGACGAGCGACGAGAACCAGACGTGGCCGAGGGTCCGGACGATGTCGTCGCGGGCCGCTCGGTCGAACTCGGCCGGGAAGGCGATCGCCATGGTCTCGGCCATGACGAGACCCACCTCGCGCTGGCAGCGGGCGGCGTGGGGGTCGGCGGAGGCGAGCGCGGTGATCACCGCCTCGGAGAGCTGCGGGTTCGCCTCCATCGCCCGGGTGGCCCGGCGCAGCACGTCGATGACGCGCTCGGCGAGGGTGTCGGCTCGCGGCGGGCGGGCCTGCACCCGACGGGACAGGTCGCGCACCCAGTCGACGAGCGCCTCCGCCAGGAGGTGGTCCTTCGACGAGAAGTAGCGGTAGATCGTGCCCAGCGCGACGTCGGCGCCGGCCGCGACGTCACGCATCTGCACGGCGTCGTACCCGCCCTTCGAGCCGAGCTCCAGGGCCGCCGCCACCACCCGCTGGCGGCGGGCAGTCTGGCTCTTCGTGAGCGCCGTCATCGCGCGTCCCGCGGAAGCCCGAGGACGCGCTCGCCGATGATGTTGCGCTGGATCTCGTCGGTGCCGCCGCCGATCGAGGTCTGCACGGCGTTGAGGAACTTCTGCTGCCATACGCCGTCCGCTGATGCGTCGGGGTGCTCGAGCTGCCCCCGGGCGCCCTGCATCGAAAGGGCGAGGTCGCCGAGCGCCTTGACGTACCGGCTGTAGGACAGCTTCATGATCGAGGCCTCGGGGCCGGGCCGGGCCCCCTTCGACATCGCGGTGCGGGTCCGGAGCTTCAGGTAGCGCAGAAGCTCGTTGCTGATGTGGATCTGGGCGAAGCGCTGCCGGAACACGGCGTCGTGGTGCACGCCGAGCTCCCGGGCGAGCGCCCGGAGCCGCTCAGGATCGCTCACGCCCGAGCCGCCGGCGATCGCCACACGCTCGTTGGAGAGCGTGGCGCGGGCCACCTTCCAGCCCTCGTCGACCTCGCCGAGCACCTGGTCGGCGGCGATGCGCACGCCGTCGAGGAACACCTCGTTGAAGTGGGCCTCCCCGTTCAGTTGCCGCAGGGGCCGCACGTCGACGCCGGGGCCGTCCATCCTCACCGCGAACGCGGTGATCCCGGCGTGGGCCCCCGAGGCCGGGTCGGTGCGGGCGAGCAGGATCCCCCACTCCGAGTGCTGGGCGTTCGACGTCCACACCTTCTGGCCGTCGACGACGAACTCGCCGCCGTCGCGTACGGCCCGGGTGCGGAGCGAGGCGAGGTCGCTGCCGGCCTCGGGCTCGCTGAACAACTGGCACCACACCTCCTCGCCCCGCAGCATCGGCGCCAGCCAGCGGGCCTGCTGGTCGGGCGTGCCGTGCTGCATGAGCGTCGGTCCCACCATCCCGATGGCGACGGCGAAGGCGCCGACCGAGACGCCGAAGCGGGCCTGCTCCTCGGCGAAGATCGCCTCCTCGATGGGCTTCGCGCCGCGCCCCCCGAACTGGCGGGGCCAGGAGATGCCGGCCCACCCGGCTGCGTGCAGGCAACCCTGCCACCACCGGCAGCGCTCGACGTATGCCGCGGTCGTCATCTCGCCCGAGAAGTAGCCGGTGGAGAAGTCACCGGAGTCGCCCTTGGCGACGGCGTTGGCCGCCAGCCAGGTCCGTGCCTCGGCGCGAAACGCGGCCTCCTCCGGGGTGTCGTCGAAGTCCATGGCCGGGCCAGACTAGAACAGGACTAGAACGTGTTCTAGATCTGGTCGGGGTCTACGGCCGCGCGACGATGCACCTGGCCCGTCCGACCTCTCGCCCCGACGACGACCTCGGCGACGCGGCCAGCTCGTCGACGGCTACCGAGTGGTGGCCTGGCTGCCGGCCTGAGCGGTGGCGGCGGTGCCGCCGTCGTCGATGGGCTCCTCGACCAAGCCGCCGGCCGCTTCCCCCGCGCTGACCTCGCCGTCGGTGCGACCCAGCAGGTAGGCGCGGTGGATCGAGTGCAGGAAGCGCTCGGCGCCCTCGATGACCCGCGCCGTGCGGTAGCTCGGGAACACCTCGAACGCGTGCTGAGCCCCGGCCATCTCTGCGTACAGCACGGGGGCATCGCTGACGTCGCGCAGGAGGCGCACGAACTCACGGGCGTCGGCCACCGGGGCGAGGGTGTCGAGGCTGCCGTGGATCACGAGGAACGGCGGCGCGTCGGGGCGGACCCGGTCGAGCGGCGAGTAGGCCGCGAACGCATCGGGGTCGTCGGCCAGGCGTCGGCGCATCACGATCGGCTCGAAGAACCGCTTGACCGTGTCCTTGTGCCACGTGCCGTTGCGGTTGGTGAAGTCGTAGACGCCGTAGAAGGGCACGACGGCCCGCATCGAGGTGTCGACGTCCTCGAACCCCGGCTGGAAGCGCGGGTCGCCGGCGGTGAGGCCGACGAGCGCGGTGAGGTGGCCGCCCGCCGACCCGCCGGTGACGCACAGGAAGTCGGGGTCGCCGCCGTGCTCGTGGGCGTGCTCGCGCCACCAGGCGATGGCCCGCTTGCAGTCGACGAGGTGCTCGGGGTAGCCGACCTTGGGTGAGAGGCGGTAGTTGGCGTTGATGCCGACCCACCCGTTGGCGGCCAGGTGGTTCAGGAGCGGGATGCCCTGCTCGCGCTTGTCGCCCAGGATCCAGGCGCCGCCGTGGATCTGGAGGATGCCCGGACGGGCGTCGCCGGGACGGGCCTCGAGCGGCTTCACGACGTCGAGCCGAAGGCGCACGACCTTGCCCTTCCGCGTCGTGCCCTCGCCGAAGACGATGTTGCGCTCGGTGGTCACCCCGACCCGGTGGCGCATGAGGAACGGGAACCACACGTGGCTGCGCGGGAACGGCGGCGCGGTGTCGTCCGGATCGAGCTCGAGGTCGCCGAGGGCCTCGGACACCTGCAGGGTGGTGCGGCGGCCCCTGACGATCACCGACGCCAGCCCGGCGGCGGCCAGCACGAGAAGACCGAGTCCGACGTAGCCCCTGCTCTCGTCGAGCCCGCCGGCGGCGACCAGGCCGGCCCCGACCACGACCTCCCAGAAGAGCCACCACGGCGCCAGCTCGATGGTGAGCCACGACGCGAAGAAGCTCGGCACGAGCAGCAGCCGGGCCCGCGTCGGGAAGAAGGCGTTGACCGTGTGGAGCACGGCCACGATCCCGACGACGAGCAGCACGGTGGGCACGTCCTCCAGAGTGCCCGACAGCGGTCTCGGGACGGAAGCAGGACTGGAACGCGTTCTAGTGTCCAGCCCGTGGCATTCAACATCGCCGACATCTTCGAGCGCGCCGTCGACCTGATGCCGGAGCGCATGGCGATCAGCTGCGGCGCCGACCGGCGCACGTTCGCCGAGCTCGACGCCCGGGCCAACCAGGCCGCCCACGGGCTGGCCGCCCGGGGCATCGGCCCCGGCGACCACGTCGGCATCTACGCGCCGAACTGCATCGAGTGGATGGAGACGATGCTCGGCTGCTTCAAGCTGCGGGCCGTCCCGGTCAACGTGAACTTCCGCTACGTCGAGGACGAGCTGGTCTACATATTTGACAACGCAGACCTCGTCGCCGTGGTCTACGACCCGGAGTTCAGCGCCCGCCTCGAGACGATCGCCCCCCAGCTCCCCGGGCTCTCCCACCGGATCGCCATCGGCGAGGAGTACGAGGCGGCGCTGGCGGCGGCGTCGGCGGAGCGGGACTTCCCCGAGCGCAGCGGCGACGACCTCTACGTGCTCTACACCGGCGGCACCACCGGGATGCCGAAGGGCGTGATGTGGCGCCACGAGGACGTGTTCATGGCCCTCGGCCAGGGCATCGACGCGGTGACCGGCCACCAGGTCGAGGCGGACGACGAACTGGCCCGCAAGGGTGCAGCCAACCCGGCGGGGATCATCATGCTGATGACGCCGCCGCTCATGCACGGCGCCGCCCAGTGGGGCATCCTCGGTCAGCTCTTCCAGGGCAACTCGATCGTCCTCCTGCCCCGCTTCAGCGGCGAGGCCGTGTGGGACCTGGTCGAGCAGGAGCGGGTCAACGCCGTGCTGATCGCCGGCGACGCCATGGGGCGACCCATGATCGAGTCCTACGAGGCGGGCGGCCCCGACCGGTGGGACGTGTCGTCGCTGTTCGCGCTGTCCTCGTCGGCCGCCCTCTTCTCGGTCCCGGTGAAGGAGCGCTTCTTCGCCGCCTTCCCCAACCTCATCGTCACCGACTCGATCGGGTCGTCCGAGGGCGGGTTCAACGGCATCTCCACCATCGGGAAGGACAACCCGAGCGGCGGCTCGTCGGGCGGGCTGCCCCGCGTCGCGCCGATGGCCGACGTCATCGTGGTCGACGACGACATGCAGCCCCTCACGCCGGGCGACGGCCGGGTCGGCAAGGTGGCGCGGGGCGGCAACATCCCGCTCGGCTACCACAAGGACCCCGAGAAGACGGCCAAGACGTTCCTCACCGGCCCCGAGGGCCGGCGCTACGTGGTCGCCGGCGACTTCGCCCGCTGGGAGGAGGACGGCTCGATCACCCTGCTCGGCCGCGGGTCGGTGTGCATCAACAGCGGCGGGGAGAAGGTCTTCCCCGAGGAGGTCGAGACGGCGCTGAAGTCGCACGCTGCGGTGTACGACGCGCTCGTGGTCGGCGTCCCCGACGAGCGTTGGGGCTCGGCCGTGACGGCGGTCGTCCAACCGCGCGACGGCGCCGAGCCGACGCTCGACGAGCTCTCGTCGCACTGCCGCACCAAGGTCGCCGGCTACAAGGTGCCGCGGCACCTCGTGCTCGTCGACTCGATCGTGCGCTCCCCCGCCGGCAAGCCCGACTACCCCTGGGCCACCAAGCTCGCCGCCGAGCGCCTCGCCGACACCGCCGTCCCCTGACGGCAAGGCTCGCGCGCCCAACCGCCACCTGGTCGGGTCAACGCGCGACCTCGGCGGGCGGTGGCTACTTGCCCTGGAAGGTCGCCGGGCGCTTCTCCTTGAAGGCCTTGGCGCCTTCCTTGGCGTCCTCGGTGGCGAAGATCGGCCAGCCGTGGGTGAGCTCGTTGGCGAGGGCGTCGGCCTCGGAGAGCTCGGCGCCCTCGCGGAGGGAGCGGAGGACGGCCTGCACCGAGAGCGGGGCGTTGGCCGCGACCACGGCGGCGATCTCCCTGGCCTTGGCCAGGGCCTGGCCGTCGGGCACGACGTGGCCGATCAGTCCGATCTCCTTGGCCTCGGCGGCGGGGACGTGGCGGCCGGTGATCAGCAGCTCGGCGGCGATGGTCTGCGGGATCTGGCGGCGCAGCCGCACGGTGGAGCCGCCCAGCGGGAACAGGCCCCGGGCGACCTCGGTTATGCCGAACACGGCGGACTCCCCCGCCACCCGGATCTCGGTGCCCTGCAGGATCTCGGTGCCGCCGGCCAGGGCGAACCCCTCGACCGCAGCGATGAGCGGCTTCGACGGCCGGAAGTGTCGGAGCAGCGCCTTCCAGTGGAGGTCGTCGTCGGCCTGGAACCGCTTCGTCCACTCGGTCTCCTCGAAGCCCGAGGCGAACGCTTTGAGGTCCATGCCGGAGCAGAACGTGCCCCCGGCGCCCGTGAGGATCCCGACCCGGAGCTCGGGGTCGGAGTCGAGCTCGACCCAGGCGTCGTACATGCGCACGAGCATCTCCGAGCTCAGCGCGTTGCGGGCCTCCGGTCGGTTCATCGTGACGGTCAGGACGTGCTCGTCGCGTTCGACGAGGCAATGCGGTGCTTGTTCGCTCACCGGTGCGAACGTACTCTCGAAACGAGAACACGTTCTCGTTTCCGGGGGGTACCGGGTGGAGCTGTCCGAGGTCGACGTCTACAACGCTGACAACTTCGTCGCCGGCGTCCCCCACGATATGTTCGAGACCTTGCGCCGGGAGGCGCCGGTGTTCGAGCACCCTCACCCGAGCGGCGTGCCCTTCTGGTGCGTGACCCGCCACGAGGACCTCGTGGCCATCAACCGCGACGCCGCCACGTGGTCGTCATGGCGGGGCGGGGCGCTGCTCGAGACGCCCCAGGCCGAGCAGCTCGAGATGACCCGGATGATCATGCTCAACATGGACGCGCCGGAGCACACGAAGCTCCGCAAGGTCGTCAACAAGGGCTTCACCCCCAAGATGATCCGCGGCCTGATGGACCACCTCGCCGAGGAGTCGAGGGCCATCGTCGAGCGGGTCGCCGAGCAGGGTCGGTTCGACTTCGTCGAGGAGGTGGCGGCCGAGCTCCCCCTCATCGCCATCGCCGAGTTCCTCGGCGTGCCCCGGGAGGACCGCAAGATCATCTTCGAGCTGTCGAACCGCTTGATCGGGTTCGAGGACCCGGAGTTCAACACCTCCGCCGAGGACGGGGCGGCGGCGTCGGCCGACATGTTCGCCTACGCCCAGGAGCTGGCGGCCCACAAGCGGGTCCATCCCGGCGACGACATCGCGACGACGTTGCTGGCTGCCGAGGTCGACGGCGACCGCCTGGCGGACATGGACTTCAACCTGTTCTTCCTCCTGCTGGCCGTGGCCGGCAACGAGACCACCCGCAACGCGATCAGCCACGGGATGCTCGCCCTGCTCGAGAACCCGGACGAGCGCCGGGCGCTGGCGGCCGACCCGTCGCTGCTCGACGGCGCAGTGGAGGAGATCCTGCGGTGGGCGTCGCCGGTGATGCAGTTCCGCCGCACCGCCACCCGCGACACCGAGATCCGGGGCGTGCCCGTTGCCGAGGGCGACCGGGTTGTGTTCTGGCACATCTCTGCCAACCGCGACGAGGCGGTTTTCGACGACCCCTACACGTTCGACGTGCGCCGCTCCCCCAACGCCCACACCGCGTCCCACATCGCCTTCGGTGGTGGCGGCCCCCACTTCTGTCTCGGCGCCAACCTGGCCCGAGCCGAGATCAAGGTGCTGTTCGAGGCCCTCCTCGCCCGCCTCCCCGACCTCGAACCCGCCGGCCCCGTCCGCCGCCTGCGCAGCAACTTCATCAATGGGATCAAAGAGATGCAGGTCGCTGTCCCGTAGAACCCGCTGGTCAGAAGGGGTAGGCAGATCTGCCCTACCCTTCCCGGGACACGAGCGGGACACGCGGTGTCAGAGCACGTCCTCCCGTTGTGACGGATCCGTCACCTCGGCGTCGGCCCGGAACGCCGCCTCGACGACCGAGCGGGCCCGGTCGTGGTCGGCCGGGAGCAGGTGGGCGTACGTCGACAGCAGCACCGCCGGCGAGTGCCCCAGGTACTCCGCCGCAGCGGCGACGGACACGCCGCCGGACAGCAGCACAGAAGCGAACGTGTGCCGGGTGTCGTGGAAGCGCGCCGCCGGCATCCCCGCCGCCTTTCTCGTCTGGCGCCATGTCCACCCGAACCGGGACGCGTTCACCGGTCGACCGTCGACGCCGTGGAGGATGACGCCGTGGTCGCCCTCGCCGTGCTGCTCGACGTGCGACGCGAGCGACTTCACCACCACGTCGGCCAGCGGGACCGTGCGGTACGACCGCTTCGACTTCGGTGGCCCGAACGTCGCCTCACCCTTCGACGGCGTGACGAGCTGCCGGTCGACCTTCGCCTCGCGCCTCAGCCAGTCCACCCGGTCGACCGTGAGGCCGCACGCTTCGCCTTGGCGCAGCCCGACGCCCGCGCCGAGCGTGAGCGCCACCCGGAACCAGGCGGGAGCCGCGGCACGGAGCCGGTCGAGCTCCACAGTCGTGTAGGGCGTGACCGGCTCGGCGTCGGCCGCCGGCCGGTTCGCTGCCCGGGCCGGGTTCGCGGCGAGACGACCGTCGAGCACCGCCGACTCGAGCACCGTCGACAGGTACTGCGTCGCCTGCCGGGCGTAGGCACGGGACACCGGGAGCTTCGCCGACCACGCCTCAATCTCGGAGCGCCGCAGCGACCCGATCGGCCGGCCTCCGAAGGTTGGGAGGATCTGGTTCTTGAACATCGACCTCAGCGTCACGATCGACGACGGCCGGAGCTGCTGGCGCGCCATCCACTCGTCGAAGTAGTCGCCGAAAATGACCTTCGAGTCCGACGGGTCGACGTACTGGCCCCGGTGCTTGGCGTGCTCCATCGCCGTCAACGCCGAGCTGCGCCCCATCCTCGCCCGCCGGCGAGAGATCGCCGACCGGCTCAACAAGCTGAACCGCCAGGTTGAGCGCGAGACCCGCCCCGTCATCCCCCGACGGGTCAGCCCGACGTCGGTGAGTCATCTGCAGGGCGTCGTGCCGAGTTGAGCTGCCGCTCCCGGTTCCTGTGGGACGAGCCGGTGGTGGTCGTCCCGGGGCGTCTCGCTGGCCCGTTGTGGCGCCTGCTGGGTGACGCTCTGCGGGACGCGAGGCGCAACGGCCGGCAGGATCTCGACGAGCTCGAGCAGTTGCAGCGCGACCTCATGGCCGCGGCGCTGGCCGCCAGTCGCGACCCTGTCCCTTCCGATGTCGGAAGCGCTGTAGACGCCGGGTCTTCCGAGGCCCCAGCGTCGTACGTACCGGTGGTCGAAGCCGCTGGCCTCCTTGAGGTCTCGGGCCGGCGGGTCCGGCAGTTGCTCGAGTCGGGGCAGTTGTCGGGCCGCCGGTCCGGTGCCTTGTGGCTGGTGGATGTGGCTTCGATCGAGGAACGTCTTGTTGGCGGCGTGACTTCCTGAGGATGTAGGCGGCGCAGTCGGCAGCGCTGTTTGAGCTTTGGTGGCTGGGGCCCGGTGGCGGCCGGTGAGGATGAGCTGTCCCTGTTGCGCGAGGGACCCCCTTCCCACCAGTTGATCGCTGCCACGGGAAGGGGGTCCAAGGCGGTGTTGCCACCTGTGGCGATCGTATGGCCCTGTCCGTTGTCCGTCGATGCTTACGTCGCGGCCGGTCGGGAGGTCGTTGTGCCGCGGCCGGACTGTCCGGGCTGTGGCGGCCCGATGACGTGGTGGTCGGGGTATCGCCGCTTCGTCCGCGCTGTCGGTGGGAGCCGAGCGATCTTCGTGCCGCGAGTGCGTTGCGGTCCGTGCGCCAGGACCGATGCCGTGCTCCCTGCCTTCGTGTTGTGCGGTCGCCTCGATGCCGTCGAGACGATCGGTGCCGTCGCCGAGGCGGTGGTCGCCGGGCTCGGCGGGGTGCGCCCGGCGGCTGCGGCGGTGGAGGTCCCGCAGACCACGGCCCGGGGCTGGGTGCGTCGCTTCGGGACCCGGGCGTCGGCGCTGGCGGTCGGGTTCGCGGCCCTGGCCGTCGAGCTCGGTGGCGAGGTGGTGACCGGTGTCGGCGACGTCACCGCCCAGGCGTTGGCGGCCATCGCCGCAGCGTTCGAGACGGCTCGGGCGTTGCCGGGATGGGAGGCGCTGGGTCGGTGGCGGTTCGTGTCGGCGGTGAGCGGCGGGACGCTGCTCGCCACCAACACGAACTCGCCCTATCTCGTCGTCGGCAGGCGTCGTGTGATGCCTCCGGTCCCGACCGATGGGACCGGAGGGGAGACATGACATGGACCAGGACCGAGCTGAGGCGGTGGCACTGCACCGCTTCGGGGTGATCGCCGAGGCGACCAACTCGCGGTTGATGCCGGCGGAGCGGGGGGCGGTGGTGAGGGCCATCGCGGTCCGCGCTCACGCTCATCCCGACGGGATGGAGCACCGCTACAGCCGAGGAACGATCGACCGGTGGGTGCGGGCCTATCGGGCCGGTGGGCTCGACGCGTTGCGCCCTCTCGAGCGGGCCGATGCCGGGTTGGTGCGGGCTCACCCGGAGCTGTTCGCTGAGGCCGCCGCTCTCCGCCTGGAGCTTCCGTCCCGTTCGGCCGCGCAGATCGCCTCGATCCTCCTGCACCGTCACGGGATCCGCGTCGCGGAGCGCACGGTGCGGGCTCAGCTGCGCCGGGCGGGGCTGCACCGAGAGGCGCTGGCCGCGGAGCCGAAGGTGTTCGGCCGTTACGAAGCCGACGCGCCGAATGACCGGTGGATCACCGACGTGCTCGTCGGGCCCTGGGTCCCCTGGCCGAGGGTCGACGCGTCGGTCCGGGCCCGGCTCTTCCTGATCGTCGATGACCACTCACGCCTCATCATCGACGGCCGGTTCTTCGCCCAGGAGAACGCCCGGGCCGGCCAGGAGCTGCTGCGCCGAGCGATCGTGCGCCGCGGTGTGCCCGTCGTGCTCTACGCGGATAACGGGGCACCGTTCGCCAACGCCTGGTTGGCCCGGACCTGCGCCGTGTTGGGCGTGCGGCTCGTGCACTCCAAGCCCTACTCCCCAGAGGGCCGGGGCAAACAGGAACGCGTGAACCGCTACATCCGCGAGGCGTTCCTCGCTGAGGCCACCCACGTCGGCATCGAGTCGCTCGACGAGCTCAACGACCGTTTCACGGCGTGGGTCGACCAGGTCGCCAACCGGCGCATCCACGCCGAGACGAACGAGACCCCGATCGAACGGTTCGAACGGGGCGGACCCCACCGCGGTGTCGACGCCGACCGGCTCCGCGACGCGTTCCGGTGGTCGGTGACCCGCAAGGTCACCCGCACCGCGACCGTGCCCCTCGAGGGCAACAACTACGCGGTCGACCCGTCACTCGTGGGCCGGCGGGTCGAGCTGCGCTACGAACCCGAAGACCTCACCCGGATCGAGGTGTTCCTCGAGGGTCGGCCCGCCGGGGTCGCGACCCCGTTCCGGATCGGACGTCACGTGCACCGAGCCGTCCCCCAAGCCGCACGCCCCGAGCCGGCCGCCACCGGCGTCGACTACCTGGGTCTGGTCGCCGCCGCCCACGACAACGAGGTCGGCACCGGCGCCAAGATCGACTTCTCCCAGCCCGGCCTGTTCAGCACCGGCAACGACGAGACAGCCCCATGAGCGCCGCCGCGCCGTGGGCCGCTCACTTCGGGCTCGCTCGCACCCCGTTCGGAAAGTCGATCCCGGCCAAGGACCTCTTCGTCCGCCAGGCCCACGCCGAGGCCGTCGCCCGCATCAACTTCTGCGTCGTGGAGTCCGCTCTCGGGGTCATCACCGGCGACGTCGGCGCCGGCAAGACCGTCTCGGTCCGCGCCGCCGTCGACGCTCTGGACCGCACCCGCCATCAGATCATCTACATCGCCAACCCCGCCTTCGGCACCCGCGGGCTCTACGTCACCATCGTCCGGGCCCTCGGCGCCGAACCCCGCTACCTCAAAGCCGAGCTCATGGCCCAAGCCGCCGACCTCCTCGCCGCCGAGACCGCCGAACGCCACCGCCGCGTCGTACTCATCTGCGACGAAGCCCACCTCCTCGCCCCCGCCCAGCTCGAGGAACTGCGTCTCTTGACCAACAGCGAAATGGACTCGGCGTCACCGTTCGCCGGGATCCTCATCGGCCAGCCCACACTCAACCGCCAGCTGCGCATGGGTGTCTTCGCCGCCCTCGATCAGCGCATCGCCACCCGGTTCACGATCAAGGCCATGGACATCGGCGAGTCCGCCGCCTACCTACGCCACCACCTCGCCCTCGCCGGCCGGGACGAGCCCCTCTTCGCCGACGACGCCATCGCCCGACTCCACCGAGCCTCCGGCGGGCTGCCCCGAGCGCTCAACAACGCCGCCACCGCCGCGATCATCGCTGCCGCTGCCGACAACAAAGACCTCGTCGACGACACCTGCGCCAAGAAGGCCGTCGCCGAACTCACCCGCGACTGACAACCCACACCCCGTGCTCATCGACTCATGCCGCCCGGTGA
>JACDCH010000335.1 GCA_013694495.1 Acidimicrobiia bacterium
CGGCGGCGACGGCCGGCGGGCACACTTCCCCGGCGAGCCACCACGCCCCGCCGACGAGGAGGCCGAGCACAGCGCCGGCGACGGGGAACCAGGCGAGCGTCGATCCCCCGGGCACTCGGGCACCCACCGGCAGCGGCGTGAGGAACGCCAGCGCGCCGCGCAGTCCGGTCACGGTCGGTCGAGGCGCAGGGTGCGCCCGGCGACGACGAGCAGCACGTCGTCGGCCACGGCGGCGACGGCGCGGTTGAGATCCCCGAGCGCATCTCGGAAGGCGTTGCCGATCTCGGTCGCGGGGACCACGCCGAGGCCGACCTCGTCCGACACGAGCACCGTCGTGGCGCGCCGGCGGCGGGCGGCGAGGTTCGAGCACAGCGCCGGCGCATCGACGACGAACCCCGGCGCCCGGGCCACCCAGGGCCCGAGGGAGTCGACGAGGGCACACGCGACGGCTCCGTCCAGCGCCGCCGGCAGGTCGGCGTCGACCTCGACCGTCACCCACCCCGCCGGTCGCCGTGATCGATGCGTCGTCACGCGCGTCGCCCACGACGGATCGGCCTCCGCATCCACCGGCGTGCCGGTGGCGACGTAGGTGACCAGCTCGCCCGTCGCCGCTGCCATCGCCTCCGCCACCTGCGACTTGCCGGACCGGGCTCCGCCCAGGACGAGCACGACCCGCCCCGTCACGAGGGCTCGACCGTCAGGAAGTCACCGGCGGCGACGACCGTCGAGTCGCCCAGCTCGGCGGTGACGCGCGGTCCTGCGACCCACACCCATGCTGGTTCGGTGCGCCCGTCGACCCGGACCTCGACCTGCACGCGGTCGTAGTGCCGGTGCTCGACGTCCTCCAGCACGTCGAGGCGGGCCAGACCGGCGTCGTAGCGGGCCGGGTCCATCGTCGCCAGCTCCCCGGCGACCTCGGCCCCCGCCGTCGCGACGACGTACGGCAGCCCGTCGTGGTGGTGCAGGGCGTGGTCGGGGAGGCGGGCCAGCCGGCACGGCGCCGCCAGCCAGGGCTGCAGCCAGCGCTCGTGGTTCCACGCCCCCGTCCGCAACGTCCCGTACACGAAGACCGGCAGCACGCCCGGAGTTTCGCGTCCCGACGTCCCACCGGCTGCATGCGGTCGTAGCCTCTCCCCATGCTC
The DNA here is from genome assembly GCA_013694495.1 of Acidimicrobiia bacterium. Lineage (GTDB taxonomy): Bacteria > Actinomycetota > Acidimicrobiia > Acidimicrobiales > JACDCH01 > JACDCH01. Next base: position 1,143 of record JACDCH010000335.1, read on the forward strand.
TTCGGGACCAAGAAGACCCAGATGGTCGATCCAGCCGACGCTCTCCCCGGCCGCGACCGGCCCCTCCCGAACATCCCCGAGACCCACTACGTGAACGGCAACCGCATCCAGCCGCCGTTCCCCGACGGCCTGCGCCTGGCCCAGTTCGGCATGGGCTGCTTCTGGGGCGCCGAGCGCAAGTTCTGGGAAGTCGAGGGCGTGTACTCGACGGCGGTGGGTTACGCCGGGGGCTACACGCCGAACCCCACCTACGAGGAGACGTGCAGCGGCCGCACCGGCCACACCGAGGCCGTCCTCGTGGTGTACGACCCCGACCAGGTCTCCTACGAGGAGCTCCTGCGGGTGTTCTGGGAGAGCCACGACCCGACCACGCCGATGCGCCAGGGCAACGACGTCGGCACGCAGTACCGGTCGGCGATCTACACCTACGACGACGAGCAGCGCGCCGCGGTCGGCATCAGCCGCGAGATGTTCGGCACGCGCCTCACCGATGCCGGTTACGGCGAGATCAGCACCGAGATCGCCGACGCCCGCACCTTCTACTGGGCCGAGGACTACCACCAGCAGTACCTGGCCAAGAACCCGATGGGTTACTGCGGCCTCGGCGGCACCGGCGTGAGCTGCCCGATCGGCGTGACCGGCGCCTGACTCCCGCCGACGCGCCGCCCCCGGGCGCGCCCCGCCGGAGCGGAACTGGGATCCATCTAGATCTGGACTTAGTCCAGACTCGCCGCTAGAGTGCCCGCACGTCCAGATCCACCCCCCTCGACGAGATGCCCGACCACGGCGCGCTCCTGCGCGAGCACGGGCTGCAGGTCACCGCCCAGCGACTGGCGGTCCTCCGGGCGGTCTCCCGCGAGGCCCACGGCACGGCCGACGCCATCGACAAGGCCGTCCGGGCCGAGATCGGTGCCATCTCCCGCCAGGCGGTCTACGACGCCCTCGGCGTCCTCACGGAGAAGGGCGTCCTGCGGCGCATCCAGCCCGCCGGCTCCCCGGCCCGCTACGAGGACCGCGTGGGCGACAACCACCACCACCTCATCTGCCGCGAGTGCAGCCGGATGGTCGACGTCGACTGCGCCGTCGGCGACACCCCGTGCCTCACGGCGGCCGACGACTCGGCCTACGAGATCGACGAGGCCGAGGTCACCTACTGGGGCCGCTGCCCCGACTGCATCGCCGCGACCAGGGCGAGCACCGCCAGAGACAACCGCACCGCGAGAACAAGGAAGGACCCCCATGACTGACGGCAGCGAGAGCGAGAACCCAGCGATCGACGCACCGGAGCCGAAGGGCCACCGGCCGAGGTCGAACCAGGACTGGTGGCCCAACCAGCTCGACCTCTCGGTCCTCCACCAGCACTCGCCCCGCGGCAACCCGTTGGGCGAGCGCTTCGACTACCAGGAGGCGTTCGCCGGCCTCGACGTCGAGGCGCTCAAGGCCGACCTCGTGGAGGTCATGACCACCTCCCAGGACTGGTGGCCGGCGGACTACGGCCACTACGGGCCGCTCTTCATCCGCATGACCTGGCACCAGGCCGGCACGTACCGCATCGAGGACGGACGCGGCGGCGGCGGCGACGGCGGCCAGCGGTTCGCCCCCCTCAACAGCTGGCCCGACAACGCCAACCTCGACAAGGCCCGCCGCCTCCTCTGGCCGGTGAAGCAGAAGTACGGGCAGAAGGTGTCCTGGGCCGACCTCCTGGTCCTGGCGGGCAACGTCGCCCTGGAGTCGATGGGCTTCGAAACGTTCGGCTTCGGCTTCGGCCGCGAGGACATCTGGGAGCCCGAGGAGGTCTTCTGGGGGCCCGAGGACGCCTGGCTGGGCGACGAGCGCTACAGCGGCGAAGACCCGCTCGAACTCGCCGACAGCCCGTTCGGCGCCGTCACGATGGGCCTCATCTACGTGAACCCCGAGGGCCCGAAGGGCAGCGCCGACCCGCTCGCCGCGGCCCACGACATCCGCGTGACGTTCGCCCGCATGGCCATGGACGACGAGGAGACTGTGGCCCTCATCGCCGGCGGCCACACGTTCGGCAAGACCCACGGCGCCGGCGACCCCGACCTCGTCGGGACCGAGCCTGAAGGTTGCCCCATCGACCACCAGGGTTTCGGGTGGAAGAACGCCCACGGCAGCGGCAAGGGCAAGGACACGATCACCAGCGGCCTCGAGGGCGCGTGGACGCCGACGCCGACGCAGTGGGACAACTCCTTCTTCGAGACGCTCTTCCAGTTCGAGTGGGAGCTCGGCCTGAGCCCGGCGGGCGCCAAGCAGTGGAAGCCCAAGGACGGCGCCGGGGCCGACCTCGTGCCCGACGCTCACCAGCCCGACGTCCGGCACGCGCCGATGATGGCCACCACCGACCTCGCCCTCCTCGCCGACCCCGAGTACCGCAAGATCTCCGAGCGGTTCCGGGACGACCCCGCCGCGTTCGCCGACGCCTTCGCCCGGGCCTGGTACAAGCTGCTGCACCGCGACATGGGACCGGTGACGCGCTACCTCGGCCCGTGGGTGCCGGAGCCGCAGCTGTGGCAGGACCCGGTCCCCGCCGTCGACCACGAGCTGATCGGCGACGACGACAGCGCCGCCCTCAAGGCCGAGGTCCTCGGCTCAGGGTTGTCGGTCTCGCAGCTCGTGCGCACCGCGTGGGCCTCCGCCTCCTCCTACCGCGACACCGACAAGCGGGGCGGGTCCAATGGCGCCCGCATCCGGCTCGCGCCACAGAAGGACTGGGAAGCGAACGAGCCGGCCGAGCTGGCCTCGGTGCTCGAGAAGCTCGAGGGCATCCGCCAGGGCTCCGCCCGGCCGGTCTCGCTGGCCGACCTGATCGTGCTGGCCGGCTGCGCCGCGGTCGAGAAGGCGGCGAAGGACGCCGGTCACGACGTCGCCGTGCCGTTCTCACCCGGGCGCACCGACGCCTCGCAGGATCAGACCGACGTCGATTCGTTCGCCGTGCTCGAGCCGCGCGCCGACGGCTTCCGCAACTACGTCCGGCCCGGCGACAAGCTGCCGGCCGAGGTGCGGCTGCTCGACAAGGCGAACCTGCTGTCGCTGACCGCGCCCGAGATGACAGCGCTCGTTGGCGGCCTCCGGGCCCTCGGCGCGAACCACGGCGGCACCAGCCACGGCGTGCTGACCGACCGGCCGGGCACCCTGACCAACGACTTCTTCGTGAACCTGCTCGGCACGAGGGAGTGGAAAGGGTCCACGTCGGAGGAGGGCGTCTACGAGTTCGAGGGCCGGACGGCGACCGCCGCCGACCTCGTCTTCGGCGCCCACTCCCAGCTCCGAGCCATCGCCGAGGTGTACGCGTGCGCCGACGGCGAGGAGAAGTTCGTCCGAGACTTCGTCGCCGTCTGGGACAAGGTCATGAACCTCGGCCGCTTCGACCTCCGGTAGCCGGCCGCCCGGATCCGGTGACCGGCGTCGTCCGGTCACCGGACTCGACCGGCCCGCCCTGGGTGGCGGGCCTGGGAGGTCAGGGGCAGTCGGCGAACAGGCCCACCTCCCGGCAGTTCCGCGACCCCGGCGGCAACGACGACGACCCGGCGGGCGACGTCGGGGCGCGCCGCGAGGGCGGCGCACCGGGCGCGAC
>JACDCH010000378.1 GCA_013694495.1 Acidimicrobiia bacterium
GCCAGATTCGCCCCTGGCGGCGTCCTCGGCCTCGCATTCGCTGGGGGAGTCCGTCGGCCTGCGTCCTTGCCAATGACGAATCTGACTCGCCGCTTTCATCCACGAACCAACCGTCCGGGACACTAGCTCGCCGCCTCGCCGCCTCGCTCGTGCTCAGCCCGCCTGCGCCGCAGACTGGATGGCCAGCCACACCCGCTCGGGGGAGCAGGGGATGTCTATGTGGCGCACGCCGAGGTGGGCGAGCGCGTCGCACACCGCCGACTGCACGGCGGGGGTGGAGCCGATCGTGCCGGACTCGCCGATGCCCTTGGCGCCCAACGGGTTGACCCACGAGGGCGTGGCCATGTCGACGAGCTCGAAGCTGGGGAGCTCGGCCGCCGAGATCATGGCGTAGTCGGCCAGGTTGGTGGTGAGCGGGTTGCCGTCGGCGTCGTAGCGGACCTCCTCGTACAGGGCCTGGGCCACCCCCTGGGCGATGCCGCCGTGGCGCTGGCCCTCGGCCAGCAGCGGGTTGACGATCCGGCCGGCGTCGTCGCAGGCCACCAGGCGCTGGAGGCGCACGTCGCCGGTCTCGGTGTCGACCTCCACGACGGCGACGTGGGCGCCGAACGGGTACGTCGGCTGGGCGGCGGTGAAGTCGACGGCGGCGGCGAGGTCGAGCCCGGCCGCAGCCGCGACCTCGGACCAGGTGCGGGTGACCGACGGCGTGCCCGCCACGTGGAACGCGCCCGACGCCTTGTCGAGCACGACGTCGTCGGCGGCCGCCTCGAGCAGCTCCGCGGCCACGCCGCGGGCCCGCTCGACGACCTCGATCGTGGCCTTGTGCACGGCCGTGCCCCCGAGCTGCAGCGACCGGGATCCGAACGTGCCCACGCCCTTCGGGATGACGTCGGTGTCGCCCTGCACGACGGTGATCCGCTCGACGGGGATGCCGAGCTCCTCGCTCGCCACCATGGCGAAGGCGGTGGCGTGGCCCTGGCCGTGCGCCGACGACCCCGAGTGCACGAGGACCGAGCCGTCCGCCACGACCTCGACCCTGGCGTACTCCTCGCCGGCGGTCGGGCCGGCCGTGATCTCGACGTAGGTGGAGACCCCGATGCCGAGGGCCACGGGATCGCCGGCATCCCGGCGCCGGGCCTGCTCGGCCCGGAGGCCGTCGTAGCCGGCGGCCTCGAGGACCCGGTCGAGCGCCCCCCCGTAGTCGCCGGTGTCGTAGCTGGTGGCGACGGGCGTGGTGTAGGCCTCGGCGAAGGCCGGGACGAGGTTGCGGCGCCGCACCTCGACGGGGTCGAGGCCGAGCTCGGCGGCGAAGAGGTCGACGGCCCGCTCCGCTGCGGCCGTGGCCTCGGGCCGGCCCGCGCCGCGGTAGGCGACCGTCGGCGTGGTGTTCGTGACGACCGACGACGTGTTGCACTCGACCTTGGGGAAGGCGTACGTGGCCGGCGCCATCATCCGGGTGAAGTACGGCAGGAAGGCGCCGATGGCCGGGTAGGCGCCCGCGTCCTGGAGGACCGACAGGCGGTAGGCCTCGACGGTGCCGTCGCGCCGGCCGCCGATCTCGACGAACTGCACCTGGGCCCGGCCCTGGCCCATGCCGACGAGGTTCTCCGAGCGGCTCTCGGTCCACCGCACCGGCCGGCCCGACCGCCGGGCCAACCACGGCAGCAGCAGCTCCTCGGCCGACCCGCCGATCTTGGGGCCGAACCCGCCGCCGACGTCGGGGGCGATGACCCGCACGGCCGCGGCGTCGAGGCCGTAGACGCCGACCAGCGCGTCGCGCACGCCGTGGGCGTTCTGCGTCGAGATGAACATGTGGAGCCGGCCGGCCTCGTCCCAGGCGACGGCGGCCGACCGCCCCTCCATGGGGACCCCGGCGACGCGCTGGTTCACCAGCCGCTGGCGCACCACCACCTCGCAGGCGGCGAACAGCTCCTCGTCGCGGCCGAAGTCGAACTCGACCACCAGGTTCGTGCCCGCGTCCGGATGGAGGATCACCTCGTCGCCGGCGGCGTCCTCGGGGTCGACGACGACCGGCAGGGGCTCGTAGTCGGGCCACACCGCCTCGATGGCGTCGACGCCCTGCGCCGGGGTCTCGCTGACGACGACGGCGACCGGCTCGCCCACGAAGCGGACGCGGTCGCGCGCGAGCAGCGGGCGGACCATCGCCGCGTTCATCAGCCCGGGCACCCCGGGCGGCAGCGGGTCGAGGTCGACGTCGGCTCCGGTGTACACCCCGACCACGCCGGGCTGGCCGACGGCGCCGTCGACGTCGATCCCGAGGATGATGGCGTGGGGCTGGGTCGACCGGACGAACGTGGCGTGCAGCGCGCCGTCGAGCAGCGGGTCGTGGAGGTCGGCGCAGTACTGCGCGGCACCCGTCAGGAAGCGGGGGTCCTCGACCCGCCGCACCCGGTTCCCCAGGATGGACATGGCGCTGAACCTACTTACGGGGTCGCCTGGGCTGCCGCGGCCACGCGCTCGGCCAGGGGCCAGCGGGGACCGGCGGCGTCCTCGGCGCCGGGCACGGCGACCGGGGCGGGCAGGAGGGCGTACGCCTCCTCACCGGGGAAGACGAGGTTGTACTGCAGGCGGGCGAGGCGCTCGATCTCGGCCTCGGTGCCCAGGGCCTCGATGCGGGCCTCGAGGGCGGCGTTCTCGGCGTCGAGCGCAGCCAGGTTCTGCTCGGCCGCGCCCAGCTGCTGGCGCTGCGTGAGCACGGCCCGGGTGGGGAACACGCCGACGAAGAGCGCGGCGATGGCCACCGCCGACGCCAGCAGCGGCAGCAGCGCGCGCGATCGCCGCCGGCGCCGCCGGGTGCCGTCGATCACCCGCCGCTTCCGGGGGGGGGGGGGGGGGGGGGGGGGGGGGGGGGG
>JACDCH010000386.1 GCA_013694495.1 Acidimicrobiia bacterium
CATCACTGCCGTCGCCCCGGCTGCGGCGAGCACCTCGACGAGCCGGGCGAGCCGGCGGCGGTACACCTCGCGCTGGGCGTCGACGTGGGCGTCGTCGGCCCACGCCACCGCCGCGCCGGCCTGCACCGGGCCGGGCACCATGCACCCGGCGTGCTTGCGCACATCGGCGAGGAAACGCACGAGCTCGGCATCGCCGGCGTAGCAGCCGGCCCGGGCGCCGGCCAGGTTCGACCGCTTCGACAGCGAGTGCACCGCCAGAACCCCGTCGGGGCCGTGCTCGAGGATCGTGCGCCCCGGTCCGTCCCAGGTGAACTCGATGTAGCACTCGTCGGACAGCACGGGCACGCCGTGGCGGCGGCCCCACTCGGCCGCCGCGCCGAGGTCGACGAGCACGCCGTGGGGGTTGGCCGGGCTGTTGACCCACAGGCACAGCGCCCGGGCCGCGTCGGACGGGTCGATGGCGTCGAGGTCGTCGTAGGCGACCGGGCGGCAGCCGGCCAGCGTCGCCCCCATCGCGTAGGTCGGGTAGGCGATCGAGGGGTGCAGCACCGTGTCGCGCTCGGGCGAGCGGAGGCGCAGGTACTGCGGGGTCGACGCCACCATCTCCTTCGTGCCGACGCACGCCGCGACGTCGGCCGGATCGACCGTGATCCCCTGCCGGCGGGCCATCCACGCCGCCGCCGCCGCCCGGAACGCGAGCGAACCGATCGACGGCGGGTAGCCCCGCTCGGCGCCGCTGGTGGCGATGGCCTCGACGACCGGCTCCGGCGGCGGGTCGCAGGGCGTGCCGATCGAGAGGTCGACGGCGCCGCCGTCGAGGGCTGCGGCGGTGGCGACGAGCCCGGCCAGCCGGTCGTACGGGTACGGCGGCGGCACGAAGGCCGCCGGGCGTTCGGTCATCGGGGGACCTCTGCGGTGAAGGTGCCGGCGCCGACGGCGATGACGTGGCCGCCGACCTCGCCGACGGCTCGCAGCCCGGTGGGCGTGAGCGGGCGTTCGACGACCACGAGGTCGCGGCCGTTGAAGCGGTCCCACACGGCCCGGGCCGACACGAACCAGCGCGCCGGGTCGGGTGCGGCGCGGAACTGCTCGAGCGTGCGGGTGAGGTGCACGAGGGCGGCCTCGACGGCCTCACGGTTGAGGTCGACCATCGCCGTGGGCAGCGCCGGATCACCGGCCGCCACCCGGGCCGCGCCGTGGAGCGAGCCGGCGGCCAGCGGCAGGTGCTGCTCGGCCTGGAGCGTGAGGGCGGCGGCCAGCACGTGGGGCAGGTGCGACACCGTAGCCAGCGCCCGGTCGTGGCTCTGGGGGTGGATCGGCACTGGGCGGGCCCCGACCGCCAGCGCCAGCCGGCACACCGCCGCCACCCGCTCGGTGGCGGCGCCGTCGGCCACGAGCACGAGCCACGGGGCGTTGCGGAAGAGGTCGGGATCGGCGGCGCCCCAGCCGCTGCGCTCGGTGCCGGCCATCGGGTGGCCGCTGACGAAGGCGGGGTGGCCGGCGGCGGCCGCCAGGACGGGACCCTTCACCGACGCGACGTCAGTGACGGTGGTGCGGGCGGTGTCGACCGCGTCGAGCATCGATGCGACGTCGGTGTGGAGGTCGCGCAGCGGTGTGGCCACGACGACGAGGTCGGCTTCCGCGACCGGTGCCTCTGTGTCGACGCCCGCCTCGCTCGCCGCCCTGCGCACCTCGACGTCGGCGTCCCAGCCGACGACCTCCTCGCCGGCGGCCCGCAGGGCGCGGGCCAGCGACCCGCCGATGTGGCCGAGCCCCAGGACGCCGACGGTCACGGCGCGCTCCCCCAGCGCGGGTACGCGCCCAGGACCTTGATCGAGTAGCCCTCGTCGCGCAGCGCATCGAACGCGCCGGCGACCGACTCGTCGGCGACGTGGCCGTCGACCACCAGCAGGAAGCAGTACTCGCCGAGGCGGACCCGCAGCGGCCGGCTGGCGATCGACGAGAGGTTCAACCCCCGGCCCGAGAGCTGCTCGAGGGCCCGGAGCAGCACCCCGGCCCGGTCGTGCGGGGGCACGAGCACGAACATCGTGCGGTCGGCACCGGTGGGCGGCGCCGCGTCGGTGCCCACCACCACGAAGCGGGTCTCGGCGCCCGGGAAGTCCTCGACCCCGTCGACCATGGCCACGAGCCCCCACCGCGCCGCGGCGGTGGGCGAGGCGATGGCAACGACGCCGGCCTCGTCGCTCTCGGCCACGAGGCGGCAGGCCTCGGCCGTCGACGACGTCTCCCGGGCGGCGACGCCGAGGTCGTGCACGTACCTCCGGCACTGGGCGAGGCCGACGGGGTGGCTGGCGACCGACGTCGGCGCCGCCTCGTCGCCGGGCCGGCGGTAGGCCCCGAACGTGACGGCCAGCACGACCTCCTCGCACACCTGGATGCGCTCGGCGTCGTGCACGAGCACGTCGACGGTGAGGTTCACCTGCCCCTCGACGGAGCTCTCGAAGGGCACGAGCCCGAAGCCGCAGTCGCCGTCCTCGACCGCCTCGACGACCGACACCACCGTGCGCCGGGGCACGGCGTCGATCGGCCCCGGGATGCCCCGCACGAGCCCGACCGCCTGGTGGGCGAACGTGCCCTCCGGGCCGAGGTAGGCGACGCGGGGCACGGCGCGTCAGCCGACCGGCGGGGCCAGCAGCCGGCGCTGGTCGACGGGCGCCTCGGCGGGACCGACCGACGAGGTGGGCAGCGCGTCGAACGGCGTCATCACCTGGTCGCCGGTCCACGCCGGGAACGAGCCCAGCACCTTGATCCGGGCGCCCTTGTCCCACAGCCGCTTGATCGTGGCCTGCAGCGGCTGGTCGCTGACATGGCCCTCGCAGGTGATCTGGAAGCAGTGGGTGCCGACCGAGGCCCGCAGCGGCCGGGAGATGAGCGACACCATGTTCACGTCGTTCTCGCCGAAGGCGCCCAGCAGGTCGACCAGGGTGCCGGAGCGGTCGACGGCCGGCGTGACGATGAGCGTCGTCTTGTCGTCGCCCGTGGGCGGCGCCACCTCGCGGCTGACGACGATGAAGCGGGTCTTGAGGTCGGGCAGGTCCTCGATGCCGGCGGCGATGGTGGCGAGGCCGAAGCGCTCGGCCATGCGGGTCGGGGCCAGGGCGATGAGCCCCTCGTCGACCGCGGTCGACACCACCCGGCACGCCTCGACCGCGCTCTCGACGTAGCGCACCCGCAGCCCGTGCTCCTGCACGAAGCGGAAGCACTGCTCGATGCCGCGCGGGCTGGCGACCGCGGTGTGGGCGGCTTCGGCGGCGGCCTCGCCCTGAGCGAAGGCGTCGAGGCTGTCGGAGACGACGACCTCGTCGCGGATGTAGGCGTTGCGGGACTCGAAGACGAGGCGGTCGTAGACCGCCAGCGACTCGCCGTCGTAGCTGTCCTCGATCGGCAGCAGGCCGGCCGAGCCGGGCGTGTGCTCGACGGTCTCCAGCACCTGCGCCACCGTGGGCATGGGCAGCACGACGCTCGGGGCGATGGTGCGCAGCCGCTCGATCGCCTCGAGGGCGAGCGAGCCGTCGGACTCGAGGTAGCAGAGGATGGCGCGCTGGGGCATGGCCCGGGCGAAGCTAGACGGGTGGTGCGGCCGCCCCTACTCCCGATCCCGCCCGCCGACCGGCTGACCGCCCCCGTCGCCGCCGCCCTGCGGGCGGTGCCGGGCAGCGAGGCGCTCGTGTTCGCAGCATCGGCCGGCGGCGGCGCCGAGGGCACCGCCTCCCCCTTCGTCGACCGGTTGCGAGCGGCATGGGGCGAGGCGCGCAC
>JACDCH010000388.1 GCA_013694495.1 Acidimicrobiia bacterium
GTAGCGGTCGGAGAGGTTGGCGGCGGCGACGATGGCCTGGTCGGTGATGGTGACCCGGTGGTGGGCCTCGTAGCGGTCGCGGATTCCCTTGAGGATCTCGATGGTGTGGGCCACCGAGGGCTCCTCCACCTTGATGGGCTGGAAGCGGCGCTCGAGGGCGGCGTCCTTCTCGAGGTGCTTGCGGTACTCGTCGAGCGTGGTGGCGCCGATGGTCTGCAGCTCGCCCCGGGCCAGCATCGGCTTGAGGATCGAGGCGGCGTCAATCGCGCCCTCGGCCGCACCGGCACCGACGAGGGTGTGGAGCTCGTCGATGAACAGGACGATGTCGCCCCGGGTGCGGATCTCCTTGAGGACCTTCTTGAGCCGCTCCTCGAAGTCGCCGCGGTAGCGGCTGCCGGCCACCAGGGCGCCGAGGTCGAGCGTGTAGAGCTGCTTGCCCTTCAGCGTCTCGGGGACGTCGTTGGCCACGATCTTCTGGGCCAGGCCCTCGACGATGGCGGTCTTGCCGACGCCGGGCTCGCCCACCAGCACCGGGTTGTTCTTGGTGCGGCGGGAGAGGACCTGCATGACCCGCTCGATCTCGCGGTGCCGGCCGATGACCGGGTCGAGCTTCTTCTCGCGAGCCTGCTGGGTGAGGTTGCGACCGAACTGGTCGAGCACGAGCGAGCCCGAGGGCTGATCGCCCGAGCCGCCGCCCGTGGGTGCCGCCGGCTTCTCGCCGGCCTGGGCCCCGCCCGGACCGGTGTAGCCCGACAGCAGCTGGATGACCTGCTGGCGCACGCGGCTGAGGTCGGCGCCGAGCTTGACGAGGACCTGGGCGGCGACGCCCTCCCCCTCGCGGATCAGCCCGAGGAGGATGTGCTCCGTGCCGATGTAGTTGTGCCCGAGCTGGAGCGCCTCACGGAGGCTGAGCTCGAGCACCTTCTTGGCGCGGGGCGTGAAGGGGATGTGCCCGGACGGCGCGGTGCCGCCCTGGCCGATGATCTCCTCGACCTGGGAGCGCACGGCTTCCAGCGAGATGCCGAGGGACTCGAGGGCCTTGGCTGCAACGCCTTCGCCCTCGTGGATGAGCCCGAGCAGGATGTGCTCGGTGCCGATGTAGGAGTGGTTGAGGAGGCGAGCCTCCTCTTGAGCCAGGACCACCACACGGCGAGCCCGGTCGGTGAACCGTTCGAACAAGGTGGGCCTCCCCCCGAGAGATGGATGCGTGGGGGTTCGCAGGGTTGGGCAACTCTACCGCCCCCCTCATCGTCCACCACGAGCGGGCGGCGGCCGGGATGAAGTCGGGCAGCGTGGAACGCCCGGGGGGTGGCCGGCAACCGCCGCGAGCCACCTCACGAGCGCGGTGCGGCGGGGCACGGTTCAGCCGCGCGGGTTGGGGTCGGGCCGAAGCCACCCCGTAGCCTGCGGCCCGTGGCGTCACCGGTCGCCGTCGCCCCGCTCCCGCCCCTCGCCGAGGGCCTCGAACGCGTACACGCCGCGCTGTTCGACGCCGTCCGGGCCGACGACCCCGGGCTCTCGGAGATGGCCACCCACCTGATCCGCGACGGCGGGAAGCGCCAGCGGCCGGCGTTCACCATGGCGGCGGCGATGACGGCCAGCACCGTGGCGGCGTCGCCGCTGGAGCAGGCGGTGCTCGGCGGCGTGTCCGTGGAGCTCGTCCACCTCGGGTCGCTCTACCACGACGACGTCATGGACGAGGCCACCACCCGGCACTTCGTCGAGAGCGTCAACGCCCGCTGGGGGAACCTCCAGGCGATCCTCGCCGGCGACTACCTGCTGGCCAAGGCGTCGGAGATCGCGGCGGGCATCGGCACGGAGGTGGCCGGGCTGCTGGCCGCCACCATCGGCCGCCTGTGCGAAGGGCAGCTCACCGAGCTGGCCGACGCGTTCAACGCCACCCGCACCGAGGAGCGCTACTTCCGCTCGATCGCAGGCAAGACGGCGGCGCTGTTCTCGACCGCCTGCCGGATCGGCGGGCTGGTCGCCGGGCTGCCCCGCGACCGGGTCGACGCGCTGACCACCTTCGGCCTCGAGTACGGCATGGCCTTCCAGGTGGTCGACGACATCCTCGACGTCGTGGCCACCGACGAGGAGCTGGGCAAGCCCGCCGGCCACGACATCCTTGAGGGCACCTACACGTTGCCGGTCATCCTCGTGCTGGCGGCGCCGGGGGGCGACGAGCTGCGCACCATGCTCGGCCGGCCCCTCCAGGCCGAAGAGCTCCAGCGGGCCCGCGACATCGTCCGGGCCAACGGGTCGCTCGCCCGGGCGGTCGCCACCGCCCACGAGCACGCCGACCGGGCCGTCGCCGCGCTGGGCGACGCCGCCGGCACCGAGTCCGGGGCCTGGCTGGCGG
>JACDCH010000396.1 GCA_013694495.1 Acidimicrobiia bacterium
TCTCCCTGACCTTGATCCCCTCGCGCACGAGCACCTCCTGAGCGACACAGCGTTGCTCAGAAGATTCGCGACCACCCGCGCGACTCCTGCCAGCTACCGGGCGAAGGTTCCCGGTCGCGGCACTAGCAGCCGTGGACGATGAGGATCTTGGGTGCCGTGGCGGTGGCGCGCTCGGAGGGCGAGCCCGTGAGCGAACCCAGGCGAAGGTCAGGCCGGCCAGGGCGGCGAGGAGGCGGACGACGAACAGCGTGCCGGGCGGGCGAGTGGCGGGGCGTGGCCGCGGGGCTCGGAAGCATCGATCCTCCTGTGGTCATCGACGGCCGGGGTCGCGGCCAGCGCGGGTGGCGACGGCCAGGGCGAGGGCGGTGAGGAGCCACCACCGGTCATGGGTCGGACCGGGCCCGAAGGTGGGTAGCTGCGATGGCCAGCGGTAGGCGAAGGCGGCGACGAAGCCGGTGCCGAGCACCCCGGCGGTGACGCCGATGGGGCCGGTGCCCCGCTCGCCGCGCCGGGCGGCGACGAGGCCGACGGTGATCGCGAGGGCGGCCGCGGCGGTTGCTTCGGCCAAGCGGCCGCCGGCGTCGGGCGGTAGCCCGGGTCCGATGGCGGCGACGCCGACAGCGAGCGCCACGCCGACGGCGGCGACGACGGCGACGGTCATCAGTCGCAGCGCCGTTCGCGTCGCCGCGGAGACCGGGAGCGGGGCGAGTAGGTCGGCGGCCGGGTCCTCGACCGCCCAGCCAAGGGTCGCGCCGCCGAGAAGGCAGGCGAGGAGGAACGGCGTCGAGAGCGTCGGGTCGCCACGGAGAGCCGTGACGACGACGGGGATGGCGGCGAGGGCGACGGTGAGCGCGGCGGCTCCGAGGTGGGCGACCCGGGCGGTGGGTGCGACTGCCGCGAGGGCGGCCCGCCCACGCCGCCAAGGCACTGGCCCACCGGCCAGGGCCGTCGTCGGGGTCAGCACCGGCTCCCCGGTCGTGGTTCGACACGGTCGAACGGGCCCACCGCATCGAGGCCGAGGGCGGCGAGCAGCTCGTCGGTCCCGGTTCGGGGATCGATCCAGCGGCCCCAGCCGTCCTCGATGACCTGGGCGACATCCACTTCGGGCAGCGCGATCACCGAGCGGGCGGCGGCGAGATCTTGAGCCGACCACACGACGGCCGGCGCGAGGCACGGGTCGTCGACCGCCTCGGGGGATGCGCGCGCAAACGCATCGCTGGACCCGGGATCGAGGGACGTGGCTCGTTCGACGGCGTCCGTGAGTGCCAGGCCCCGAGTGGCGAGCCAGAGCGCCACGACGCCACGGGCCTCGCCCGCGACGACCGTCGGACGGAGCTCGTCGTCGGCCTCGATCGGCAGGCCCACGGCGGCGAAGGCGAGGTCGAAGCCGGGGCCCCGCTCGGCGTCGACGAGGTCCTCGCCGTACCCGAGGGGGACCTCGCTGGCGGGACGAACCACGTCGGACGCCGTGAGCCGGCGGCGAACCTCTGGGGGGAGGTCGGCCAGGTCGCCTTCGAAGACCTGGCGGAGGGTCAGCGGGTCCAGCGTCTTCGGCAGCACGGCGGCGATCGGTCCCAGGCGCTCGGCCACGTGGTCGAGGAGCTCGCGGTGGAACGGGAACACGCACACCGCCGCGGGGCCGTCGAGGGATGCGCATTCCTGGTGAGCCTCGGGGCGGGCGACGAGATCGGCGATCCGCGCCGCCGATTCCGAGGGCATCGGACGGGTCGCCCCGATCCCGGCCGTCAGCACGACGACGATGGTGAGCGCGCCGGCGACCGCCACCGTTCGGTCCTGACGGTGACGGGCGATGGCGGCCAGGGCGACCGCCGCGATGAGGCCGAGCAACCAGAGGAGATGGAACGAGGTGGGCCGCTCGGCGAAGACGGGCGAGGGCCCTTCGACGGTGGGCGCGGTGGACAGCGCCACCAGCGGGTTCCAGTCCGAGCCCCCGACGCCGTTGAGTGCGGTGGTGGCGACGCCGACGGCCACGACAGCCACGACCGGGGCCAGGGCGAACCCCACCCACCGTCCGAGGGCGACACCGAGGGCGACACCCCCGGCGCCGAGGACGACGGCCGCCGCGATGTCGGCGAGGCCGTCGACGCCGAGCGGGCCGTGCAGGAACGGGCTGCGCACAGCATTGGTCGCCCCGAGGACGACGAAGAACACGGTGAGGGCGATCACCGGCACCGATCCGGCGACCAGGAAGCCCGTGGTCCGGGTCACCGGCGCGGCGGGACAGGTGTCGAAGAGCTCGTCGGCGCCGTCCCGACTCGCCCTCGTCACCGCCCGATGGGAACCGAGCACCATCATCCCCACCAGGGGGAGGGCGAACCAGGACGCCACCTGCGCATACTCGTTCCAGGTCTCCCCGTTGGTGTCCTCCCAGACGAGGCCGAACAGCACGAAGATGAGGACGCAGAACCCGACACCGACACCGAACCAAGGGCTGGTCGCCAGCTCCCGAGCCTCGACCCGGCCCAGGGCCCGAGCGATCGACCCGGAGGTCGAGCCCGCCGATCGCCGCGGTCCGGCGATCGGGGCCGGCGCGGCCGCCGGGGATGACCACGCAAGGTCACCCACGGCGGAGGTGCGGCGGGTGAGGACGATCCCCAGGCCGACCAGCGGGAGGGCGACGAGACCGAACACGACGGCGCCACCGTCGTCGGGATCGATCCCGGCGATCACCGACATGGCGGCTGGGATCGCGGCCAGCCCCACCAGCGGCGGACCGAGGCGGCGAGAGAACCCCCCGCCGCCGGGCCGAGTGACTGCTCGGGCGACGAGCATCACGGCGGCGACGACCACCACCAGCCCGAGGGCGAGGAGGTAGATCACGGAAGCGCCCCGGCGGACGCGGGGACCGCGGGCCGGCGAAGCCGGACGCGGCAGGCGTCGAGTGGAGAGGCCGTGGGCCACCGACGGTCAGCGACGGGTCCCCGGCCGACCCGGGACCAGCCCGCACCGGCGACGACGGGGATCAGGAACGGCAGCGCGAGGAGCGGGGTCCCGGCGATGAGGGTGCCGAAGGCACCAGCGGCGACGGTCGTCGCGACGAGGGTCCCGGTGCGAGTCATGACGCGACGGCTTCTTCGCCAGCGTGGGCGTCGCGCCCGGCCAGCACCAAGTAGCCATCCTCGACCGTCGGCTCGACCAGATGAGCGCCCGCAGGGGGCTCGCCGATGTGGCGGATGCGGCCTTCGCCGGTGACCCAGGCCAGCTCGGCCCGTGGATCCCGATCGGTGGCCAGCCACACCCGGTCGGTCGCCAGGGCGGCGAGGCCGACGGGGGTGCCGGTGAAGCGGATCTGCCCGTGGAGCAGGACGATGACGTGCCCGCAGAGAGCGGCGACGTCGTCGGTCTGGTGGGTCGAGAGGAGCACCGTCGAGCCGGCGGCGTCGGTGCCGAGCAGCTCCCGGAACCGGAGCCGCTGCTCGGGGTCGAGCCCCGCGGTGGGTTCGTCGAGCACGAGCAGATCGGGGGAGCCGAGGAGGGCCTGGGCGATGCCGACGCGGCGGCGCATCCCTCCGGAGAGCTGGCGGATGCGCTTGTGCATGACGGCCTCGAGCCCCACGAGGCCGAGAACGCGTCGGACCTCATCGTGGCGGGCCTTGCGGTCGACCCACTCCTTGAGGATGGCGACGTAGTCGACGAAGTCGAAGGCGCTGAAGTGTTGGTGGAAGCCGGGTTCCTGGGGGAGGTACCCCAGCCGCCGGCGAACCGAAAGGCGCCCCTCGGCGGTGGCGGGGTCGACGCCCAGCGCCTCGAGGTGGCCGTCGTCGGCGGGAAGGACGGTGGCGAGGATGCGCAGCATGGTGGTCTTGCCGGCCCCGTTGGGGCCCAGCAGGCCGTTCACGCCGGGGGTGAACGTGGCGTCGACCCCGTCGAGCGCGACGGTGGCGCCAAACCGCTTGCGCAGCCCGGTCACCGACACGGTGTGGGTCATCAGAAGCCCTCCGGGGTTGCGAAGCGGTCTCGCCGGACCACGATGAGGGCGGCCGCCACGGCAGCCACGGCGAGCGAGGTCACCTGACCGACGGCGGTGAAGGTGGCGGAGTCGGCCACGGGCCCGGCATGGCCGGCGGCCCAGTACAGCGACCACACCGCCGTCAGCCAGGCGGCGGCGAGGGCCGAGACGGCCACCTCGACCCGCAGCCAGGTGCTCAGCGCCAGCGCGCCGAGCGCGAGGGCCAGACCCGGCAGCACCCACGCCGCGGCCCGTGGCCCGAGGTCGGGGAGCGCCAGCGCGGTGAGGCCGAGGGTGGTGAAGGTGACGGCAAGGACGGCGGCGGCGCGCCGCACCATCAGCCCGGCGCCGTGCAGCGGGGTGGCGATCCCGGCCTCACCGGCGGGATCAGCGGCCGGCGCGAATGCCACCGCGACGGCGGCGAGCGGCGCCAGGGGGGCGACGAGCAGGAACGGGCCAACCGCCCCGGCCGATCGCGAGGCGAGCGCAGCGGCGGCGGCGAGGAGGACAACGGTGGCCACGCCCGCCGCCTGGAGCCCCGGGGTGGCGGCCACAACGCGGGCGAGCCCGCTCTCGATCCCGACCCACCCGAGGAGCCGCTCGACCGGCGTCGGATGGGGCTGGTCGATCCGCTCGGCGATGGCGCTCCAGCTGACGACCGCCAGCGCCGGGTCGGCGGTTGCGCTCAGGTGCCGCCGGCACTCGGCGCAGGCCACGAGGTGGGCTTCGATCGACGAGGCGGTCATGTCGTCGATCGTCGCGGGAGCGTCGGCGTAGCGGGTGAGCAGTTCCGGCGGGGCGTGCCAGTCGGTGTGGGTCATGCGAGTGCTCCTCGGAGCTGGGTGCGGGCCCGCATCATGCGGGTCTTGACGGTGCCGGAGGGGATGCCCAACAGGCGGGCGGCTTCGCGGGCGGTCAATCCGTCGAGGACCGTCGCCTGGACGACGGCCCGGAGCTCAGGGGACAGGCTGCCCAGCGCGCCGGCCAGGTCGCCGTGCTCCACCCCGACCAAGACCTGGTCCTCGGCGGCGACCACGAGCTCGGACTCGTTGGCGATGACGGATGCCAGCGACCGGTCCCACCGTCCCCGACTCCGGAGCACCCCGATGAGCCGGCGGATGGCGATCCCCCAGATCCACGCCGACGGCTCGCCCCGCCCATCCCACCGGCCGGCGCCCCTCCACACCGCGACGAACGTGTCCTGCACCGCCTCGACCACCGCATCACCGTCCCCGCAGCGCCGACGCAGCCGAGCCGTGACCCACACGACGTGGCGGTCATGGAGCTCCCGCAGGGCGCCGCGATCACCGTCGGCCACCGCCGCCAGCAGCTCCTGGTCGCTCAGCACGCCCATGCCGCCACCTCCGTCGACCAGTCTCCCCCACGCGCCTGATTCCGTTCACCGTGACCTCGTGACGGGTCGGCATGTTCCGGGGCGCTGGCCACGATCTGGTTGTCGCGTCCGGAGGCCCGGCCGGTTCATGGACTGCTCCCGCCCATGCGGGACTGATTGCCGCCGCCCCCGCCGCGACCTGCGGGCATCCCCGGAGGCCGGCAGGCGCGCCGCTACCGTCGGCCTCGTCCGGGTACGTGTCGACGGCCGCGATCGCGGCGCCGCCCGACCCCGGGTGCTCGGCACGCAGCAGCCGCGACTCGAAGGGTGCGGGGGAACGACCACACATGGCGTCGGCGCGAAGCTCAACGGCGGACGACGCCGGCGACATCCGCCGGTACCTCGACGAGGTGCGCGCCGTGTCGTTGCTCACCTCCGTCGAGGAGGACGACCTCGCCGCCGCCATCCGGGCCGGCCACGACGCGACCGAGCGGCTCGAAGATCCCGCCTCCGACCTCTCGCCCGAGGAGCGCCGGGCGCTGGGCGCCGCCGTCGCCGCCGGCGAGCGGGCCCACGACCGCTTCGTGCGGGCGAACCTCCGCCTGGTGGTGTGGGTGGCCCGCCGCTACCGCCACGCCGGGCTGCCACTGGCCGACCTCGTGCAGGAGGGAAACCTCGGGCTCCTGCGGGCCGTCCAGACGTTCGACCACCGCAAGGGCTTCACGTTCTCCACCTACGCCACGTGGTGGATCCGCCAGCGCATCGGCCGGGCCCTGGCCGACACGAGCCGGACGATCCGGGTGCCCGGCCACGTCGCTGAAGCCTTGACCGTGCTGGGCCGGACCTCGGCCGAGCTCCTCGAGTCGCTCGGGCGCGAACCGACACCGGCGGAGCTGGCCCAGGCCAGCGGCCTGCCCCTCGAGCGCGTGCAGCAGTGCCTCCGGGCCGAGCCCGACGTCGTGTCGCTCTCGGCCGGCGTCGGCGACGACGGCAACGAGCTGGGCGAGCTGCTGGCCGACCCGCGCGCCACCGCTCCCGAGGACGCCGCCATCGTCGCCGTCGAAGGCGTTGCGCTCCGGGCCTCGCTGGGCCGGTTGCGCGAGCGCGAGCGGCAGGTGATCGAGCTGCGCTACGGGTTCACGGACGGCTCGCCCCGCACCCTCGAGGAGGTCGGCCGCGAGTTCTCGGTCACGCGTGAGCGGGCCCGGCAGATCGAGGCCAAGGCATTGACGAAGCTCCGGCACCCCTGCGTGCCCAAGGACCTGCGGGTCACCCTGGCCGGCGGGTGACGAACCCGCCCTGACGCAGGGCGGCCTCCGCAGCGCGGGCCCAGCGGAGGTCGGGCAGCTCCTCGATCGGCACCCACCGCACCTCGGTGATCTCGGCCGACCGGGGGTGGGCGTCGGCCGGCGAGGCGCCCGGGGCCAGCCGGCAGCGCAGCACGAGGTCGATGCGCTTCCGGGGCGCGTCGACGACGAGCACCGGCGACCCGATCGGCTCGACGGCGAGGCCGGCCTCCTCGGCCACCTCCCGCACGGCGGTCGCCTCGGGCACCTCGCCCCGGTTCATCCCGCCGCCGGTCAGACCCCAGTGACGCATGTACGAGTGCCGCACCGCGAGCAGCCGGCCCTCGTGCTCGACGATGCAGGCCGCGCCGACCAGGAACGTCGGGGAGGCCGCCCGCACGATCGCCCGCCGCAGCCGCGCAGGCAGGCGGCCGAACAGGATGAGCACCTGCCGGCGGAAGCGCAGCGGGATCACAGGAAGCTGCGCCGGGCGGCGACGGCCTCGTCGAGCAAGCCCGCCGTGGCCGCGCCGACCGGCGTGCGGCGGGCGTCGTGGTCGAGCACCACCAGATCGCGGCCCTCGGCGTCGACGACCACCGCGCCGGCCTCGGCGCAGACGAGCAGGCCGCCGAGGTAGTCCCAGGGGCCGTGGGCGCTCTTCGAGCAGTCGATGTAGGCGTCGACGACGCCGCCCGCCACCGCGCACAGGTCGAGCGCGCAGGCGCCGAGGGCCCGGTATTGCTTCCACCCCAGCCAACCGGGCGGCAGGCCGGACAGCGCGACGACGGCGGCGGACAGCTCGGCGCAGCCGGTCGGTCGCAGCTCGCGTCCGTCGACCCGGGCGCCGCCGCCCCGCACCGCGTCGAACCGCGCGCCGGAGGCGAGGTTCACGACCAGGGCCGCCAGGGGCCCGTCCGCGTCGACCACGCACAGGCTGGTGGCGAACCACGGGATGCCGCGGCTGGCGTTGGTCGACCCATCGAGCGGATCGACGACGACCGTGACGGGGCGCGCGGGGTGGTGGCGGCCGGACTCCTCGGACAGCACGCCGACGCCGGCCCCCTCGAGCACCTCGAGGGCGGCGCGGTCGGCCGCCAGGTCGCTGTGGTACTGGCCCGGCCGGGTGCCGGCCAGGCCCCAGTCGTCGGTGGCGTCCAGCGCGGCGCTGATGGCGGCCGCGGTGGCGTCGAGCAACTCGAGGGCCTCGCTGCCGTCCATGAGGCACCGGACGGTAGATGATGGGTGGATGGCCGCCATCGACGTCGCCGGGTTCATCGCCGACCTGAAGGATCACGCCACCGATCACGGCTTCCACGTCCACGACGAGCGGCACTTCGTCGAGACGTACTCGCTGCGCCAGGCGTGGGAGGTCGACCTGCACCCCGAGGAGGCGTGCAACGGGCCGCTCGACCTCCACCTGTCGCTCGAGGTCGACCCCCGCCAGCTCCTTGCCTTCGAGGACGTCGTCGGCGGCCTCGACGACGACGAGGAACCGCCCGACGAGTTCCACTTCCCCATGGTGTTCACATGGGCCCTGCCGCCCCTGCCCCACGGCCCCGACCTGCTCGTGCTGGCCACCGACCTCGCCGGCGTCGGCGGGCCCGACCTGCCGCTCGAGGTGTCGGCCATCGACTCGTTCCCGTCGGTCACGGATGCGCCCGTCCGCACGCTCACCATCCACGCCCGCATCCCCGTGTCGCTCGCCGGCATCTTCCGCAGCGACGAGGAGCTGTGCGCGGTGCTCGACCGCTGCCGGGACATCAGCCTCTACCTCGTCGAGCGCTCGCCCTCATGGCTGGAGGAGGACGAGCTCTAGCTTTAGCTACCCGAGGGCGGCGGCCACCCGGGGCCGCAGCTGCGCGGCGATCTCATCGTTCGCGTAGGCGGCCCACGCCACCCCGGTCGAGGTGTCGAGCGGCGCGGCCAGCGGCCCGCTCGGCAGCGCCTCGACCAGCACGCCGGCCGCGGCCGGGACGATCCAGCCGGCGAGGTCGTAGGGATGGCTGCTCATCGCGGCCGGGGCCACGAGGGGGCGGGGATCGAACGCCGCCGCCTGCCGGCCGAGGGCGATCTCCATCAGCAGGCCGCCCGTGCTGAGGTACGGGTCCTCGTAGGTGTGCAGGCCGGCCAGCACCTCGTCCTCCCACGCCCCGAGCACCGCCTTCGTGCCGACCGAGTAGCGCATCACCGTCACGAACCGGTGGTCGAGCCGGCCGCCGTCGAGCGGGCGCAGCGTGACGGCGCGGCTCCCGCCGGGGATCTCGCCGGCGGTGTCGAGCTCGGCGCGAGGCTCGCCCTCGTCGCGCACGGCCCACGCCGTCAGTGCCGCCCCAGCATTCGCAGTCGGGAGCTCGACGGACGCGCCGACCTCGAGATCGGCCAGCGTGGCCGCCTCGCGGCCGGCGCCGAGCAGGACCCAGGCCGAGCGCTTGCCCCAGAGCCAGGGCCGGCTGCCGTCGACGGGGTCGGCCAGGTACCGCCACGGACCGCTCGGGTCCCCCACGGCCACCGCCTCGTCGAAGCCCTCGATCACGAGCCGGCCCGGCCAGCGCGGCCCGCACCGGCGGCTCAGCTCGGCGACGAGCACCTCGTCGGCCCGGTCGTCGACGCCGAACACGTCGTCGCCTCCCGCCGTGCGGACCACCTCGGCATCGGCTGCGCCGCGCGGGATCCCGACGGCGGCGCGCACGACCCGCCCGACGTCGGCGAGCTCGGCGGCCAGCGCCCAACGGTCGTCAGTCATGCGGCAGGCGCCAGCCGACGACCCGCGACAGCAATGCGAAGCGGTGGGTGCGGGCGCAGGCGGCGAAGAACGCCTCGTGGCGCCCCTCCTCGGCCGTCATCTCCTCGAGCACCGGCACCCAGTGGGCGAGCCCGAGGTCGCCGGCCGCGCGGGCGGCGGTGTCGTACTGCCCGACGTTCATCGCCTCCAGGCGGCCGGCGAACAGCATGGGCAGCAGCCATCCGGACACGTGGCAGAGGGAGCCGAACACGCGGCCGATGGTGCCCATCACGAGCTCCCGCCGCCGGGACGGCCCCGCCCCCAATTCGGCGAGGAGCTCACCGACGAGGCGCCGGTGGTGCCACTCCGCCTCCTCGATGCGGCGGTCCTCGTCGCGCTGCTCGCGCTCACGGGGACGGGTGAGCGAGCGCCAGTGGCCGCGGTAGGAGTACGCCGCGGCCAGCTCGCCCGAGTAGGCCGCCTGCAGCTGGCGCACGAGCGAGGAGCGGGCGGTGCCCTCGGGGATCGCGCTCACGACGCGAGTACGAGCTCGATCGACACGCCGAGGGCTTCCTCGAGGAGGTCCTTCCGGGCCGCGGCGGAGTAGAGCTCGAGCTCGGTGTCGGCCCCCACCACCGGCTCGACCACCACCCGGATCCCCTGCTTGCCGTCCGGCTCCACCCGCACCGCGTCGACCACCCGGTTGCGGGTCCGGTCGAGCCCCACCGCCATGCGCAGGAGGCCGGCGAGGACCCGGACGAGCCGGCGGTCGTCCTCGGACAGGCGCGCGTACTCGGCATGGCTCGCCTTGGGCGCCGACTTCCGGTGGTAGCGGGCGACCAGGGCGATGAGCTCGATCTCGTGGTCGGTGAAGCCGGTGAGCAGGTCGGTGTGCCGGATCAGGTAGTAGCTGTGCAGGTGGTGACGGTCGTGGCTGACGACGAGGCCGACGTTGCACAGCACCGCAGCGGCTTCGAGCCACTCCTCGCAGCGGCTGTCGAGGCCGTGCTGGTCGCGCGTGCCCTCGAACAGCTGGAGGGCCAGCTCCGCGACCTGGGCGCCGTGCTCCTTCTCGTCGTCGCCCGGTGTCAGGGAGGCGAGGTGGATGACGCTCTCGTAACGGAGGTCGCGCAGGTGGCCGAGCGACGACGACTGCCGCCGGCGGAGCACGTCGAGCAGGACGCCTTCGCGCAGGGCGAAGTCCGACACGACCATCTCGTCGATCCCGAGCACCCGGAACACCTGCTCCAGCACGACGACCCCGCCGAGGATGATGTCGGCCCGCCGGGGATCGAGCCCGGGGACGTCGGCGCGCTTGGCGACGGTCGGGCGCGTGGCCAGCTCGTCGATCATGCCGGCGAGCTCGGACGCGGTGAAGCTGGCGTTGCTCACCGTCCGCATCGGGTCCTGACCCCGGGCCGCCCGCACCATCTCGGCCACGTTGAGGATCGTCCCGGAGGAACCGACCGCGACCTCGAACCCGCCCGCCTTGGCCACCAGCCGCTCGACCGGCGTGAGGTAGCTGCGGACGTAGGCGCGGGCCTCGGCCAGCGCCTTCGACTTGAGCGGCTCCGTCGCGAGGAAGCGCTCGGTGAGCCGGATCGCACCGAGCTTGAGGCTCCGGGCCCCGAGCACCTCCCCGCCGAGCCCGACGACGAACTCGGTGCTCCCGCCGCCGATGTCGACCACGAGCACCCGACGGTCGAAGGCGGGCACGGCTTGCAGGACCCCGAGGTGGATCAGGCGGGCCTCCTCGGCCCCGCTCACCACCTCGACCCGCACGCCGGCTTCGGACCACGCCCGGTCGAGGAACTCGTCGCGGTTCGACGCCTCGCGCACTGCGCTGGTGGCGACGGCGTGGATCTCGGCGCCGGACGACTCGGCGATGCGGCGGAAGCGGCCCAGCGCGGCGACACCCCGGTCGATGGCCTCGGGCTTGAGCTGCTTCATGTCGCCCGACCCGGACCCGAGCCGAACGACCTCCTTTTCGCGCTCGAGGATCTCGAAGCGGTTGTTGCCGCTGGGCCGCCCGACCAGCAGGTGGAAGCTGTTCGTGCCGAGGTCCATCGCCGCGACGGGTGCGTCGACGTCAGCGGCCACCGGCGACACGGTACGGGAGCGGCCGAGCCCGCCCCGGCCGGGCGGGCCGGCGCATCACCCGGGCGGAAGAACTAGTGCCGCGTCAGGCAACGTTTGCGCGCTTCACAAGTTCACGAAGTGCCTCGTCGTTGGCGTGGCGGTTTCGCCAAGCGATGTAGCGACGGATCATCGAGTTCTGCTCGTCATGTGAGCGGTGG
>JACDCH010000397.1 GCA_013694495.1 Acidimicrobiia bacterium
CCACCGCTCACATGACGAGCAGAACTCGATGATCCGTCGCTACATCGCTTGGCGAAACCGCCACGCCAACGACGAGGCACTTCGTGAACTTGTGAAGCGCGCAAACGTTGCCTGACGCGGCACTAGTACGTCAAGACCCTGTCCGCCTCGAAGACCAGCTGGATGAGCCGAGTTGGAGGCGCCATCTCCACAGCTGAGGCCACATCTTCGGCTACGAGCCCTCGGGCCTTGCTCGACATCCCGGAGGCGTAGATCGGCACCCCGGCTCCGATGATCGCATCGACGTGCTCGCGTAGGGCGCCGGTGCCGAGACCGTGCAAGGAGTCGATGACAGCGCCGCGGAGAAGCTGAACGCTGTCGCCGGCGAGGAACATCGTGACCTCATGACCCTCTTCGACGGCTGATCTCGCGACGAGGAACGCGAGTGCTCCCCTCGTCGGTGACTCAGGACCGTGGGTGAGATGCACCAGAAGCTTGCCCATCGCCACATCTCATCACGCGACGCGCTCGCTTGCTCAGTGCCTCCGACAGTCAGCCGGCGTCGTGCACGCACGCCGAGCGGCAGTTATGGCGCGTCCTCTATCGGCGCTTATGCCCGGCGACCTGGCGCTCACGAGTCAACGAGCGCTTGCGTCAGCAGGACAGGTCGATGGCACCGGTCCGTCCAAGTCCCGCAGCGTACGACTCGCCAAGGCCCTCAACGAGCTCATCGAGTAGCTCTTCATCCGGGCCTAGGTAGAGGACCAGTGCGGTCCCAACTTCCCAGAACACGGGGTTGCCGGACCATGCGACAAGGGCGTTGCCGACGCGGGACGGGTCACCCGGGTCTATCAGCGATGCCGCTTCGGCCCGTTCGGCCTCCGACTCGAATAGGTAGAGGTGGATCTCGTCACCATCGACACAAAGGATGCGGCCCTCACCAGGGAGCGGGTCCGTCGAAAACCCGTCGAGACCCCCGGAGTTCGTTATGGCGGAGCGGACCTTTGCTACGGCATCGTCTTGCGCTGCGGAGTCGAACGAGGCGCTGCTACCTGTGGCGCTGCTACCTGTGGCGCTGCTAACGGTGGCGCTGCTACCTGTGCAGGCCGCAGCGACGAAGGCGATGACGACCAGCGGCGCTCGTCCGCGAATGAACCGCACCCGCCCAGAATGCCCTGAGCGGCGTCATCACGCCAATGGCGGGTCGCACAGTACGCCGAGACCCAGCGTCACCGTCTAACGCCGGCTCAGGGACGACCGAATGCCCGCTCGGGAGCCTTCTCGACAGCACAGGGGCGCCGACGGACGGTTGCTGACGCCGGGTGACGCAGGGTTGCTCGGCTTGGCTGAAGGGAGCGGTCCATGACGGAGCTCCAGTCCTTGTCCACCGTCGTCGAGCATCAGCAGGAGCTGTTCAGCACACCCGAGGAGCTGCCCTTGTCGGGTTCCTGTCGGGCTACAGCGGCCTGACCCTCGACGCCTACCGCCTCGACCTACGCCAGTTCGTCGCCTGGTGCACAGAACGCGACGTCCGACTCTTCGGTGCGCGCCGCGTCGACATCGAACAGTTCGGCCGACACCTCGAAGGCCTCGGACGGGCCCGCGCCACCGTCGCCCGACGACTCGGCACGATCGTGTGCTTCTACCGGTACGCCGAACAGGAAGGCCTGATCGAGCGGTCACCAGCGGTGCACGTCCGCCGGCCCCGCCTGGACTACGAGTCCCACGCCACCGGCCTGGACCGCAACGAGGTCGGGCGCCCTTCTCGTCGCGGCGGGACTGTCCGGTGCCCGAGATCACGCGTTGCTGTCCCTCCTGGCCCTCAACGGCCTCCGGGTGTCCGAGGCGACCGGCGCCGACGTCGACCGCCTCGGGCTCGAGCGCGGCCGCCGGGCGCTGACCGTGCTCCGCAAAGGCGGCAAGACCGTCCTGATCCCGCTCGCGCCCCGGACCGCACGAGCCGTCGATCTCGCGGTCGGGGAACGCAGCGACGGACCGATCTTCCTGGGGCGACGGCGGCCGGCTCGATCGTCACGCCGCCGGCCGGATCGTGCGCCGCCTGGCTCGCAGCGCCGGGATCGCGAAGCGAGTCGGTCCCCACACCCTCCGCCACGCGTTCATCACCGCAGCGCTCGACGCCGGCGTACCCCTTCGAGACGTCCACGAGGCACCAAGCCATGCCGACCCGCGCACCACGATGCGCTACGACCGTGGCCGCGTCTCCCTTGACCGACACGCCACCTACGTCGTCTCAACCTTCCTCGCCGGGGCCTCCCGGTAGCCGCAACGGTCCGTTCGGGAGCGCGAAGAACGCTCCCGAGCGGGCAATATGTGCGGCATGCCGGCGGTCCGCCATAGATGTGCGTTTCTTCATCTGCTGGGAGTGCTTCCCCTGACCGTCGGCGCTGCGAGTTGCACGGAGCCCGAAGAGGTGATCTCGAACTCCGATCCCGTCCCTTCGGCGGGAGCTTCGGATACCGCGTCGCTAACCACGACACCGCCGGAGAGCGGGGGAGTCCTCGATCAGAACCCCGAGCGGGCGGAGGTCGTGCTGTATCACTGCGGTGTCGTGCCCATCGTTTTCAACGACGTTCTGTGGGAGGTGCCTGAGGGCACCTCCTTCGATGCGACCAACGCTCCTGCTGAGTTCGTCGGAGAGGGGACGGTCACGCTGAGCCCCACCGGGGCCGAGCTCATCTACGCAGATGACGCTGGTTTGACCCTGACGTTCGTGCCCGATGACGGTTCTGACCCGATGTGCGCATAGCGCCACACGCTCGGACCGATGAAATCGGGGGCACCCGAACCGCGCTCGGTTGGGACCTCAGGCAGGGTGTCAGCCGGTTCTTTTGAACACTGGTTCAGTCCGTGACCACCACCACTTCTTCGATTCCAAGGAGCGCATCTTCCACGAGGTCGCCGACTTCCAAGAGGAGGTGCTCACCGCCCCGCCCGGCGCCGCCGACGCGGTGGGCAGCCCGCCGGCGAACGAGTACGACCGCATCCTGCGCGCCAACCGCCGCTCGGGCTGCTTCAGTCGGTCGCTCGCTCGGTCGGTGGGAGGGGGCGTTCGTCGACGGTGTGACCGGCGACGAGGTCGTCGACGTCGGACAGTCTGAGCGGGTCGAACGAGCCGGCGGTGGTTGACGCCACGGGCTCGCCGACCAGACAGACGTGGTCGCTGCCGTCGTCGAGGACCGTCATCCGCTTGAGCAACAGGCGGTGCTCGCATCGCGTGAGCAACGGCGGCCCGACGTCGCTCGGCTGCCATCCGCAAGACGCGAACTTGTCGATGTCATCGCCGCTGTGGGTGCCGAACAGCTCGGCCAGATCCCGGTCCCCGTTGGTGAGGAAGTGCAGGGCCAGGTGCGTCGCCATGAGCGACACGCGATAGGTGTGGTTCGCCTTGGAGAGCCAGATCGCGTGCCGGCGCGGATGGATGCTCGCCTGGGAGTGGAAGCCGATGAGGCAACCGGCTCGTTCGTCGCCAGCGGCCGTGGTGACGATGGCGACTGGCGCGTCGAGCGACGCCATGATCGTGTCGAACGCGTCACGGTCCATCGCTGCGCTCCCGTTCGTAACGGAGGAACAGCGACTGGCCGTCGGTGGCGACGTGGCGAAGGACGAACTGTCGGATGTCGCCGCCCTTTCGCGTGAGGGCAACCGGTAGAGGATCGCCACCCATGACCGGTCCGAGCGTCAGGCACAGCTCGTCGAGCAGATCCAGCTCGACGAGCTCGCCCAGCAACGTCGGACCACCCTCGCACAACACCACGCGGTGGCCGGCAGCGGCGAACGCGCCGAGGGCGGCGCCGAGGTCGACTGCGGCGTCCCCTGTCTGAACGATGTCCGCGTGCGCGCTCGCCGCCTCCACCCGCGCCGAGTCAGCGCCTCCCGACGTGACCACGAGGCAGGAGCTCGCGGCGAAGGCGGGCGAGGACCAGTCGAGGTCGAGGGATCGGGTCACCACCGCCAGCGTCGGGAGCGCAGACCGGCCGTCCGACCGCCGGGTTGCCTGACGGTCCTCCGGGAGTCGAACCGGTCCGTAGCCCTCGGTGCGGAACGTCGCCGCCCCGACCAACACGATGTCGGCAACGGCGCGAAGCACCCGGAAGAGCTCCATGTCGGCACCTTGTGAGAGCGGCCCGACGCGTCCGCCGAAGGCGGCGGATCCGTCGAGACCAGCGACCATGTTGGCCAACACCCACGGACGCCCGGCTGGAGCTGCCCGGTCCACCGACTCGTACGGCGCCAGCAGGTCCTCGATGGCCTCGGCCTCCCGCAGTCGTCGCATCACCAACGCGCACTCAGCGGCCGAAGCACTCGAAGATCACGACCGGGTTCTACCCCGGCACCAACCCGCGCACGAACCGACGCTCCTCGAAGTCGGCGCCGTACACGGATCCATCCGCAGGGCGAGGAGGTGCTCCGGGCCGGCTCGTGCGGCGCGACGTTGCGGTTGAGAGGAGGCTGCTGCCCCGGCCGATCCGAACGCATTCCCACAGCTTCGCAGTGGAAGCCCCCAAGCTGTGGACCCAACGAGATCGTGGCCCTGATCTCGGGGAACGCGTTGCGTCGGCGGGCGACGGTGACTCGGCGTTCCGAGACGGGGCGACTCGCCCGACGCCGGCTTCCGGGATCGAGCGATCCCCGGTGGGTCACTCGGTCCGTGTGAAGCGGGTGATGGCGATGGCGATGGCGAGCATCGGCACGCCGAGGGCGAGGACGATCGCCACCTCGAGGAGGGTGGGGACGGGCCAGCCCGACCAGGTGACGCCGGGGGCGAGGCGGGCGCGGGCGGCGTCGGAGATGTCGAGGTGTCCGAACACGAGCCGCCGCATCGGGTCGACGGCGTACGTGAGCGGGTTGATGCGGTTGAGGGCAGGTGCACGAGGCCGCCCAGCACCAGGAGGATGAACCCCTGGGTCATGGCGATCGTCGTGCCCCCGAGGCACTTGCCGAGGAGGATCGACGACCGCCGGATCGGCGCGACGAGCATCTCCCGCAGGAACCCGAGCTCGCGGCCCATGACCAGTGATGCGGCGTTGATCATGGCGCTGAACCACATCGCCAACCTCGTGGAGGTCCAGGACAAGGACCTCCCGGCCGAGACCACCGGCACCGCTGAGGCGCGTTCATCGTGTTCGTTCGCGGCTGCGCCGCGAGGAGGCGGCGCTCGCCTCGAGTCCCGTGAACGGGCACGGATGCGAACGGTCGCGACACGTGGCCCCGGCCTCAGCCGGCCAGGCCCGTCTGCCGGAGCGTGATGCTGAGGCGGCCGGGCGGCAGGCCCAGGTCGTCGGGCGCGGTGCCGGCGAACACGCCGGGGACGCCATGGTGGATGCGGCGGTTGGGCCCGCCGAACACGAGCAGGTCGCCCGAGCCGAGCTCGACGTCGGTGAACGGGCTCGTGCGCCGACCCACCCCGGCCAGTCGGAACACGGCCCGGTCGCCGAGGCTGACGGTGACACGGGGGCGTCGGCCGGCTCCTCACCGTCCTGGTGCAACCCCAGGCGGGCGCCCGGCCCGTAGAGGTTGACGATGGCGGCGTCGGGCGCGTAGCCGACCGCGCCGGGCACGTCCGAGCG
>JACDCH010000489.1 GCA_013694495.1 Acidimicrobiia bacterium
AGCCCGTCCTGGCCGGCGCCACCGTCGGCGGTCTCGCCCGGCGCGTGCCGCAGGCGAGCATGCACCCCGAGATGCGCCAAGCGCCCGGCGGGCCGGGGCCGGCCGACAGCCCGTTCCCCGCATCGACCCGCTCGCCGGCCGAGCTGCGGGCGATGCTCTCGAAGTTCCAGGCCGGCCAGGCCCGAGCCCGGGCCGAGCTCCCCGACGGCGACAACGAAGGGAGGCGGTGATGGGGGAGGCGACCACCGTCCGCGACCTCAACTGGCTCATCAATGGCTTCACCGACCGGGTGCCCGGCGCGTCCAACGCGGTGGTGGTGTCCACCGACGGCCTCGTGGTGGCGATGTCGGACCACCTCGACCGGGCCCACGCCGACCAGCTGGCCGCCATCACGGCCGGCCTGTCCAGCCTCACCAAGGGCGCGGCCACGTGCTTCCAGGCCGGCGAGGTGCGCCAGCTCATCGTCGAGATGTCGGCCGGCTACCTCTTCGTCACGACGGTGAGCGAGGGATCGTGCTTCGCCGTCTTCGCCACGCCGGACTGCGACATCGGCCTCGTCGGCTACGAGATGGGCCTCCTGGTCGAGCGCCTCGGCGCGGTGCTCACCCCGACCCTCCGAGCCGCGCTCCAGGCGTCCCTGCCGCGATGAAGCGGCCGCGTGACCACGAGCTCGGGCCGGGGCGCCGCGTCGTGCCGGCCTACGCCCTCGTCGGCGGGCGCACCCACTCGGTCGGCGCCGACCTGCCGATCGAGGCGATGGTCGCCACGACGCCCGAGGGCCTGCGCTCGCTGACCTCGCTGCGGTTCGAGCAGCGGGAGATCGCGCTGCTCTGCCGGCGCACGCCGCAGTCGATCGCCGAGGTGGCGGCCCGGGTCAAGGTCCCCCTCGGGGTCGCCCGGGTCCTCGTGTCCGACCTCACCGCCGCCGGCCACCTCGCACTGCACGTCCCGTCCACCGAGCGCCCCGACCGCGCCATCCTCGAAAGGTTGCTGAGTGGACTCCGGGCCCGCTGACCTCATGGACCTGTCCGGCTACTGGCCCAACGAGGGGCCGGGCCCGACCGGCGCCCTCGACGGGCCCGACAGGCCCGCGCCCATCCCGGTCAAGGTGGTCGTCGCCGGCGGCTTCGGGGTGGGGAAGACGACCTTTGTCGGGTCCGTGTCGGAGATCACGCCGCTCACGACCGAGGCGAACATGACCGACCTGTCGGCCGACGTCGACGACACCGCCCTCGTGGCGGCCAAGACGACGACGACCGTCGCGCTCGACTTCGGCCGCCTCACCATCGACGAGCAGATGGTGCTGTACCTGTTCGGCACCCCGGGCCAGAACCGCTTCTGGTTCATGTGGGACGACATCAGCCGCGGCGCAGTGGGCGCGGTCGTGCTCGTCGACCTGCGTCGGATCGACGACTGCTTCGCCGCGGTCGACTACTTCGAGGACCGGGGCGTGCCGTTCGTCGTCGCCGTCAACCGCTTCGACGGGGCGGCTCACCACGACGACGACGAGGTGCGTGACGCGCTCGCCCTCGACCCGCGCATCCCCATCGTCCACCTCGACGCCCGCACCGCCGGCAGCTGCACGGACGCGCTCATCCACCTCGTGGAGCACGCCCTGGACCTGGCCCCGCAGTAGGCCGGAGACGCTGCGGTCAGAGGCCCTGGCAGGGGGCGGGGAGGGCCGGGTTGCCGTCCAGCGAGCGCAGTGCGTACTCGTCGCTGTGGTTGAAGTACTCGTTGCTGGTGGCCAGGCTCGTCGCCAGGGCCAGGTCGCCTTGGGTGAGGATCTGGCGGGCCCAGAACGTCCAGCCGTCGTCGGCCGGCCCGACCGGGTTGCTGTCGCCCGGGCTGCCCTCCGGGCCCCGGTCGAGGAGCGTGCAGTACAAGTCCCGCACGCGCACGGTGCGGTTCTCGTAGGACTGGAAGAAGTCGAGGGCCACGGCCTGGCGGCCCCGGGAGCGCACCTGGCCCTCCCAGAACCCGTTGTCGGCGGCCGACGGCACCCGGCCCAGCAGGTCGGCGTACAGCGCGTTCACGAAGAATGCGTTCGAGCCGCCGTTGCCGGTGAAGTACTCGGGTGACGAGTACAGCTCCGACGCCACCGCGGGGACGCCGCGCTGGGCGACCCGCGCCGTCCAGAACGCCCGGCCCGGTGCGTCGGCGGGCCGGCCGAACACGTCGCCGTAGAACCCGTCGACGATGCGGCCGATCCACTCCTGGGAGTTCGTGAGGCGGCTGACGTACGTCTGCTCGCTCACGTCGAGGGTGGACCAGTAGTCGTACCCAGCCTTGTCGGGGATGCGGCCGAGGAAGTCGCGGTAGGTGGCGGTGATGTACCAGGCGGCCGGGTTGTGCAGGAACCAGAGGCCGTTGCGGTCGCCCGAGTGGAAGTTGCCGGCGACGCCGGTGAGGTCGCTCGGCTCGGAGTGCACCCGGTCGAGCATCAGCTGGAAGGTCGACGACGGGAGTGGCCAGCGCCCGTTGAAGTGGTCGAGGCCGAGCGCGTGGCCGACCTCGTGGGCGATCGTGTTGCGCCGGATCTGGGCCAGCGAGTCGAACAGCGCCGGGGCCAGCCACACGCTGCCGCGGGGTAGGAGGACGTCGCCCTGGTCGTTCGCCAGCACGGACGGTCCGGCGCAGCCGACGGTGCCGCCGTTGCCTCCCGGCCCGGCGAGGTCGCCGCAGGGGGACGACGTCGCCACCTGGACCCGGATGATGCCGACGAACGGGGCGTTGATCGCGCCGCTGCCGGTGATGGGCGGCTCCGTGACGGGCCAGTGCTCGGCGCCCCGCTCGCGCGGCGACGGGCACGCCGGGGCCACCGCGGTGGCGGCGCAGGAGACGGTGCCGGGGTCGACGACGAAGGAGATGTTCAGCAGCCGGGTGAGCTCATCGGCGACGGACTGGATGTCGACCCTGGCGGCCTCGATGTTGCCGGCCGACGACAACACGAGCTGGAAGCGGTACGCACCCCAGTTGCTGGCCACGCCGGCGGCGAAGCCGTCGCCGGGGCGGATGGCATCGACGTCGGCGGCTGCGCCGGCGTCGTCGGGCGCCCCGTCGCCGATGCCGGTCCCGACCCCGTCGGGCAGGGG
>JACDCH010000410.1 GCA_013694495.1 Acidimicrobiia bacterium
CCCCATCGTCGCCCGGCTCGCTGCCGGTCGGTGGCCAGCCGCTCCGACCGACGCTCGCTCGGTCTGTCGGTCACGGCGGCCGCGTCGATTCGACGAGGCTCGTGCCGTGACCGAACGCCCCCCCGCCCCCGCTGCGTCGTCCGATCCGAGGGCGGCCGTGCTCGCCCTCCGCACCGAGGTGGGCAAGGTCGTCGTCGGCCAGGACGGCACGCTGTCGGGCCTCGTGACCGCGCTGCTCGTGCGGGGTCACGTGCTGCTCGAAGGTGTGCCCGGCGTGGCCAAGACGCTGGTGGTGAAGACGTTGGCCCGGGCGCTCGACGTCGAGTTCGCCCGGGTCCAGTTCACACCCGACCTCATGCCGTCCGACGTGATCGGCCAGGTCATCTACGACGCCGCCGGCGCGTCGTTCCGCTTCCGCGAGGGCCCGGTGTTCACGAACCTGCTGCTGGCCGACGAGATCAACCGCACGCCACCGAAGACCCAGGCCGCGCTGCTCGAGTCGATGGAGGAGCGCCAGGTCTCCCTCGACGGCGTGACCCACCCTCTGCCCGATCCGTTCGTGGTGGTCGCCACCCAGAACCCGGTCGAGTACGAGGGCACCTACCCGCTGCCGGAGGCCCAGCTCGACCGCTTCCTGTTCAAGCTCCACGTCGGCTACCCGACGGCCGAGCAGGAGCTCGAGGTCCTCGGCCGCCACGACCGCGGCCTCGATCCCCACGACCTCGCCGCCGCCGGCGTGCAACCCGTCGCCGGCCCCGCCGATCTCGCCGCCGCCCGCCTCGAGGTCGACGCCCTCACGGTCGAGCTCCCCGTGCTGCGCTACATCGTGGAGCTGGTGCGGGCCACACGTGTGTCGCCGGCGCTGAGCCTCGGCGTCTCGCCCCGCGGCGCAGCGGCGCTGCTGCACGCGTCCAAGGCCTGGGCCTGGCTGGCGGGCCGCACGTACGTGACGCCCGACGAGATCAAGGCCGTGGCCAAGCCGACGTTCCGGCACCGGCTCCAGCTCCGACCCGAGGCCGAGCTCGAAGGGGCGACGGCCGACGGTGTCATCGACGGCATCCTCGCCTCGGTGCCCGTGCCGCGGTAGCAGGAGCCGTGCCCGTCCTCACCCGCCGGCTGGTGCTCGTCGCCCTGGGCCTCGTGGCGCTGCGCGGCGTGCTGCCCGGTGACCTCCCCGGCGGGTTGCTGCTGCTCGACGGGATCCTCCTCGTCGTGGCCGCTGCCGACTGGCTGCTCGCGCCGAACCCGGCGTCGATCGAGATCGCCCGCTTCGCGCCGGCGGTCGTGCCGCTGGGGGGCGAGGGCCAGGTGAGCTGGCGGCTCGTGAACCGGGGCAACCGGCGGGTGCGGGCCGAGGTCGCCGACGAGCTGGCGCCGTCGCTGCAGGCCGGCCGGCGCCGCTTCGCCGTGGACCTGCCGCCGCGGGGCGCGGCCACCGCGACGACCCGGGTGCGGCCCACCCGACGGGGGCGCTTCACGCCCACCGAGCTCTCGGTGCGCAGCGCGGGACCCCTCGGTCTCACGGCCCGCCAGGCCCGGCGCGCCGTGCCGTCGATCCTGCGTGTGTACCCGTCGTTCCGCAGCCGCTCCGAGGCTGAGCTGCGGGTGGAGCAGGCGAGGGTGCTCGAGGTCGGGCTCCGGTCCGCCAAGGGCCGGGGGTCGGGCACCGACTTCGACCAGCTGCGCGACTACGGGCCCGACGACGACCACCGCCGCATCGACTGGGCGGCGACGGCCCGCACCGGCAAGCCGATCGTCCGAACCTACCGCGCCGAGCGCAACCAGACGATCGTGGTCCTCCTCGACAACGGCCGGGTGATGGCGGGGCGGGTCGGCGGCGTGCCCCGGGTAGAGCACGCGATGGACGCGGTGATGTGCGTGTCGACCGTGGCCACCCGGCTGGGCGACAAGGTCGGCATGGTCGCCTTCGACCGGACCGTGCGGGCCGTGGTGCCGCCGAGCGCCCGCCGCGACCACGTCGGCCGCATCACCGAGGCGATGTACGACCTCGAACCGGAGCTGCTCGAGAGCGACTACCGCGGCGCGTTCACCACGACGCTGGCCCGCTTCCGGCGCCGGACGATGCTCGTGCTGCTGACCGACCTCGTCGAGCAGGCGGTGGGGGAGTCGCTTCTGCCGGCCCTGCCGCTCGTGGCCCGCCGCCACCTCGTCGTCGTGGGCGCGGTGCAGGACCCCGACGTCGTGCGCTGGGCCACCGGCCCCGCCCACGAGCCCGACGACGTGTACCGCAAGGCCGCCGCGGTGG
>JACDCH010000453.1 GCA_013694495.1 Acidimicrobiia bacterium
CGAACTCACCCGCGACTGACAACCCACACCCCGTGCTCATCGACTCATGCCGCCCGGTGAACACGCAGCGCCGCCAAGCCATGTGCAGACAGCGCTGCCGGCAACAATTGGTGCTCACGCCGCGCTCGAGCCTCGCGAGGAGGTGATGTACGCGCATCGTCGCCTGTCGGCTCGATCACGGCCGGGGTCCACGTTGACGAACCGGCGTCGGAGGATGGATTCGACACACCGGGCGGTCGAGCGGTAGGTGGCACTTGAACTGGTCGGCTGTGTTCGTAGAATCGGAGCGCCGCAGCCAAAGACCAACGCTGCGACGGGTCACTGGTTCTCCAGTTCCACGTAGAGCCGATTCGTGGAGCCCTCGGTCGCGTAGGGCGCGCGGCGCTCTGCCAAGGTCACGGTCAGGCCAGCGTCGACGGCAGCGGCGACCAACTCATCGAGGGTGAAGAAGGTCGCTGACAGATCGACCTGGTGGCCGAGGAACTCGGTGACCGCGACGTCCTCGGTGCCCTCGTGTGCAGACAACAGGACGTGACCTCCGGGCACGAGCACACGTGCGAACTCGCGCAGGGCGTCTCCGAGGCGCAGTCGTGGAAGGTGGATGATCGAATAGAAGGCGACGATGTCGGAGATGGTTGCCGCGCGGACCGGGATGTGGACCGTGTCAGCGACGAGTGCGGCGTCGACACGTCGTGCGGCTGCGTCGGCCATCGCGAGGCTCACGTCGACGGCGACGACGGGTCGGCCACTTGCTCGGATTCGGGCACCGATGTGGCCGGGCCCGCTGCCGACGTCCAACACGACACCAGAGGCTCTTGCTGCGAGGCCATCGAGCAGCTCACGGTCTCGAGGCTTCCCGTCGAGCTCGTCGCAGAACCGCAAGTCGTACTCGGCCGCGACGGTGTCGTAGGCCGCTGCGGCCCGATGCTGCGAAGCCATCCCACCATTCTCGTGTCGGACGCCGGCCCAGCCGAGACGACCGTGCGCCTGGCTCCGACCCTCCCACCCCCTCACGCATCGAGCGCGGCAGAGCCTGTCTTCGTCGCCGAACCTGCAGCGTTCGCGTAGATGCCACCGGACAACTGATCACCACCAAGAACGGGCCGTCGCGTCGCGGCTGCGGCGACGACCTTCGGCGTCCCCGCCACAAGGGCCAGACTCACCGGGTGCTCCACCTGCGCATCACGGTGCCAGCCGAGCAGGCCACCGACATCCACCAGCGCCTGAGCCGGACGCCGGGAGTGGCGCACCTCGCCCATCTCCCCGGAGCGTCAACGCACCCACCCGGAGATCTGCTGCTCTGCGACATCGCCCGCGAGGCCGCCGACGCAGTGGTTGAGTGGCTACAAGACGAGCTGGTCCACCACCGAGGCGCCATCACCATCGGCTCCGTCGGGACGGTCGTCTCCGAGGCGGCCGCCCGGGCGGAGGCGGCCGCGCCCGGCCACGGCTCCGACGCCCTGGTGTGGGAGGAGCTCGAGGCGGCGGCCCGCGACGACGCGTACCTCACCCCATCTCTGCTCGTGCTCATGGGCGTGGCCGCCGCCATCGCCGGCGTCGGGATCCTGCTCGACTCCCCGATCCTGGTGGTCGGAGCCATGGTCGTCGGGCCCGAGTACGGGCCCCTCTCGTCTTTGTGCGTGTCCGCTGCCCGGCGCCGCTGGTCCAACGTAGGTGCAGCGCTACGCACCCTCGGGGTCGCAGTCCTCATCGGGATCGCCGCCACCTACCTGCTCACCCTGTTGCTCCGAGTCACGACCATCGCCCCCGACGCCTACGACATCAGCGACCGCCAGCTGACCGCGTTCATCTCCCACCCCGATGCGCTCGCTGCCGTGGTCGCTGCCCTCGCCGGGGTCGCCGGGATGCTGTCGCTCACGGAAGCCCGCACCGGAACCCTCGTCGGTGTGCTCGTGTCGGTGACCACGATCCCCGCCGTCGCCAACATCGGACTGGCGGCCGCCTACACCGAAGCCGACGAAGTGCGCGGGGCCACCCTCCAGCTTCTCGTGAACGTCGCTGGTCTCACCCTCGCCGGCATCGCCACGCTCGCGATCCAGTCGCGCCTGACGGCCCGCCGACG
Source organism: Acidimicrobiia bacterium (assembly GCA_013694495.1). GTDB lineage: Bacteria > Actinomycetota > Acidimicrobiia > Acidimicrobiales > JACDCH01 > JACDCH01. Next base: position 2,084 of record JACDCH010000453.1, read on the forward strand.
TTGAGCAGACCGGGCTCGCTCGGACGTCGACCCGACACCCCTCGGCGGAGCAGCTTCCGGCAGTTGTGGCGAGTCCTGGTCGGGCGGTTGGTTCGCGCCGGCCCACCGGAACCGTCCCGACTCCTCTTCGCTCAGGCCGTCAAGGGAGCCGTGCAGGGCCGCTCGGTACTCGTCGATCAGCTCCTCGATGCGGCGGCGGTGCTCGGGTGGGATCGGGTCAGCCACCGAGGGCGTCTCGGAGGGCGGCGACCCGCTCGGGGACGACGGCGCAGTTCACCCAGCGGCCGAGCTTCTCCTTGGTGATGAGGCCGGCGTCGGCGAGGAGCGAGAGGTGGTGGGAGACCGTCGACTGGGTCTTGCCGACCGGGCCCTCGAGATCGCAGGAGCAGGCCGTGCCCTCGGGGGCGTCGGCGATCAGCGACAGCAGGCGCAGGCGGACGGGATCGGCGAGCGCCTTGAACCCCAGCGCGAGCAGCTCGGCCTCTGGCTCGCTGAGCGGCCCGGCGAGGACCTGCGGGCAGCACGCCTCGACGTCGATGGTGGCCACGGACCTCTTCATGCGCCGGCTCCTTGCATGTATCGACATTTGTCGATACATTGATCTCTGTCCATAGGTTACCCAGAGGAGAACGTGATGTCCCGTGTCCAGCTCGCCCTCAACGTCTCGAACATCGACGAGGCCGTCGCCTTCTACTCCAAGCTGTTCGCCACCGAGCCGGCCAAGCGCCGCGACGGCTACGCCAACTTCGCCATCGACTCGCCGCCGCTCAAGCTGGTGCTGATCGAGAGCGCCGACGCCGCCGGCTCGCTCAACCACCTCGGCGTCGAGGTGTTCTCGACCGACGAGGTCGCCGCGGCCCAGGCCCGCCTCGCCGGCGACGGCCTGGCCACGGCGACGGAGGAGAACGTGACCTGTTGCTACGCCGTGCAGGACAAGGTGTGGGTCGACGACCCCGACGGTGCGCCGTGGGAGATCTACACCGTGCTGGGCGACAGCGAGGTCCCCAACGGCGACCTGCGGAGCGTCGACGTCTGTGGTGCCGGCGCCTGCGCCACCACCGAGCTCGAAGCCGACCAGCCTGGCGCGTCGGTGTCCGGCCGCTGCTGAGGGTGCCGGCCCGCTCGGCCGGCGGGTCACGGCCGATGCTGTCGGCACCGAGCGAGTCGCCGACCTCGGCGCCACCGGCGCCGATCCCGCCGACGGCGAGACCGCTCACGAGGGCTTGCTCGAGGTGGGTGGCGAGGTCGGGCAGCACCGGGTCGAGCTTGCGGAGGGCGTCGCGGATGCGGCCGGACACGGCCTTGCGGGCCCGTTCGGGCCGCGATCGGCCTCGAGCTCGGCGAGCCAGCCGGTGGCGCCCAGGCGCTCGTACGTGGCCGCGGCGCGGGAGAGGTGCTCGTGGGCATCGCGCCGGCTCAGGAGCCGGGCGAGGAGGCTGGCGAGCGAGGACGGCGACTGGTGCTCGCGCGGGAACACCGTCGTGGTCGGACCGGACGGCTCGGTGCTCGCCGGCCCGATCGTCGGCGAGGCCGGGATGCTCGTCGTCCCGCTCGACCTCGGGGCCCTGCGCACGGCCCGTCGCCAGTTCGACCCCGTCGGGCACTACGCCCGGCCCGACGTCTTCGGGAGGTCTTGACCTTCGACCCTGGTCGAAGGCTTACGGTGCGAGCGTGAGCACGTACACCATCGGCCAGACGGCGGAGCGCAGCGGCTTCAGCGCCTCCGCGCTCCGCTACTACGAGGGCATCGGGCTGGTGGCGCCGGCGGAGCGGAGCGGGTCCGGCTACCGCCTCTACGACGACGCCAGCCTCGATCGCTTGGCGTTCATCGCCCGGGCCAAGGCGCTGGGCTGCAGCCTCGAGGAGATCACCGACCTCGTCGGCCTGTGGGACGGCGAGCGGTGCGGACCGATCCAGCGGACGTTCCACGACCTGGTCACCAGCAAGCTCGCCCAGACCGAGCGCCAGATCGTCGAGCTGACCGCCCTGGCCGACCAGTTCCGCCACGCCGCCCGCCAGCTGGCGGGCCCGGCGACCGACGGGCCGTGCAGCGAGCGCTGCGCCTGCCTCGCGGAGCGCGTCATGACGAACCGCACACGACCCTTCGGAGGGACCGGCTGATGGAGTTGATCCCGATCTACGACGACACCGCCCCCATCACGTGCACCATCGACCGGGCCGACATCCCGGAGCGCCTCGAGCTGCTCGACCGGATGCGGACCACCGCCGAGCGGGTCGAGCGCACCGAGCACGGGCTGCTCCTGCACTTCCCGCCCCGCGACGACGTCGAGGCCGACCTCCGCCGGTTCGCCGTCGACGAGAAGCGGTGCTGCCGGTTCTGGGGGTTCGCCGTCGACCGGACCGGCGAGCGCCTGACCCTGCGCTGGGACGGTCCGCCGGACGCGAGCGACCTCGTCGACCAGCTCCTGGCCGCCCTGGAGGGCGACGAGCCCATCGCCGCCATCAGCGGCCTGCTCTGAAGCGGGGCCCGCCGCGGCCGGCCCCGCGCCGTTCCCTGACCACCGGCAGGCGACCGTCCCCGCCGCTCGTTGCGTCAGCGACCTGCCGCAGACCGTGAGATTTTCTTGGGCAAAAGCGTCAGGTTCAGCCGGCTCGTCCGTTTCGTGCCTGGTGACCGGTGGGCGCGAGCTCCGCTGGCTTCGGGGTGGAAAGGGATCTCTGTGGGCACTTGCCGGCGCGTTCTCGCGACCGTGGTGGTCGTCGCTGTCGTCTGTAGCGGCCTGGTGGTCGGCTCGGCGGGGCCGGCGGCGGCCCGGAAGGTGTCGAACCCCGGCACCGGGTTCGTCCTCAAGGTGCAGAGCGGGTTCCTGCGCATCCGCGACAACTCGTTCGACTTCGACGACGAGGGTCGCGTGCCGCAGTGTCAGGACGGGTCGAACAACGACGGCGGCCAGGACGGCGCCATCGACTTCCCCGCCGACGGCCAGTGCACCAGCGCCACCGACGACAGCGAGACGCAGGGCGGCTTCCAGCCGAAGCTCCCGATCCAGATGACGAACGGCACGGTCACGGCCGCCGGCGCCGTGACCTTCCCCGCGGCCAACGTCAGCTTCCCGACGCAGTACCTCTGGGTCGACGCCCCGAGCCCGGTCAACCCGTTCGTCGTGACGATCAACATCATCCCGACGCACGACGTCACCGGCACGATCAACGCCATCACCGGTGCCGTGTCGCTGCGCATCCGGGTACGGGTGACGCTCTCCGGTGGTCCGCTCGCCGGGGGCTGCGCCGTCGGGTCGGCGGCCAGCCCCATCGACGTGAACACGGTGATCACGGGCACCACCGCCCCGCCGGGGCCGAACACGCCGATCAGCGGTACGCCTTACAACCCGGCCACCGGTCGAGCGCTGCTCGTGAACAACTCGTTCTCGGTGCCCGGCGCCCAGGGGTGCGGCACGTACGCCCTCTTCGTCGACATGAACGACCAGATCAACAGCAACCTCGGGCTGCCCAGCCCCGCTGGCAACAACGAGGCCCAGTTCACCACCGAGTTCATCGGCACCCGGCCGCAGGCCGGCGTCGTGGCGTCGTTCACGACCACACCGTCGTCGGGCCCGGCCCCGCTCAACGTCGCCTTCAACGCAGCGGCCAGCCAGGGCCTGGGCCTGACCTACCAGTGGGACTTCACGAACAACGGCACGTTCGACGCCAGCGGCGCGACGACGTCCTTCAACTACGCGTCGCCCGGCGCCTTCACCGCCCGGCTGCGGGTGACCGACAGCGACGGCGACATCGCCGAGACGACCCGGCTGGTCAGCGTCGGGACCAACCTCCCGCCGACGGCGGGCGACCAGTCCGTCTCCACCGCCGAGGACACCGCCAAGAGCATCACGCTGTCGGGCACCGATCCGGAAGGGCTCCCGCTGACGTTCGCGCTGGCGGCGCCGGCGCCGGCCCACGGCACGGTCACCGGCACCCCGCCGAACGTCGTCTACACGCCGGCGGCGAACGACAACGGGCCCGACTCCTTCGGCTTCAGGGTCACCGACAACAACGGCGGCACCGACACCGGCCTGGTCACGATCAACGTCACCGCCGTCAACGACGCCCCGGTGGCGACCAACGTCGGCACCACCACCGTCGAGGACACCGCGACGACCGTCGCCCTCGCCGCGGCCGACGCCGACGGCGACGCCCTCACCTACGCCGTCGTGACCCAGCCCACGAGGGGCGCCGTCACCTGCACCCCGGGCGGCAGCTGCACCTACACCCCGGACGCCGACGCCAACGGCACCGACACCTTCACCTTCGACGCCGTCGACCCGAGCGGCGCCCGCAGCAACGTGGCCACCGCCACCGTCACGATCACGCCCGTCAACGATGCTCCCGTGGCCACCGACCAGACGGTCGCCACCGACGAGGACACCGCTACGTCGATCACGCTGGCCGGCACCGACGTCGACGGCGGGACGCTCTCGTTCTCCATCGTGACGCTGCCTTCGTCCGGCGTCGTGAGCGGGTCGCCGCCCAACCTCACCTACACGCCGGCGGCGAACTTCAACGGCACCACGTCGTTCACCTTCCGGGCCACCGACTCCTCCGGGGCGAGCGACGTCGGCACGGTCGACGTCGTCGTCGGGCCGGTCAACGACGCTCCCGTCGCCAGCGATGCGTCGGTGGGCACCACCGAGGACGCGTCGGTCACCGTCAACATCGTCGCCGCCGACGGCGACGGCGACCCGCTGACGTTCGAGCCGACGACGCCGACCGCGGGGGGCGGCACCGTCATCTGCGCCGGGAACGCCTGCACCTACACCCCGGCAGCCGGCTTCACCGGCGAGGACTCCTTCGACGTGCTCGTCGACGACGGCCAGGGCGGCACCGACACGGCGACCGTCTCGGTGACGGTGAGCTCCGTCGAAAACACGCCGCCGGTCGTGAACGACGCCACCGTCGTGGTCATCGAGGACACGGCCCGCAACTTCGCCGTCGCCTCGAGCGACGCCGACGGCGACCCGAGGACGCTCACGGTGCTCGTCGCCCCGGCCGACGGGACCCTCACCTGCAGCGGCGCCGGCGCCTGCACATACACCCCCGCCCCGAACGCCACCGGTGATCGCACCGCCGTCGTGCGGGTCAGCGACGGCCGGGGCGGCATCGACGACGCCACCATCACGCTCAGGATCGCCCCCGCCAACGACGTGCCCGTGGCCACGGCCGCTGACGTGAGCACCGAGGAGGACACGGCCGCCGTCCTGCAGCTCGTCGCCTCCGATCCCGACGGCGACACGCTCTCCTGGACGGTCAAGCGGGCGCCGGCCCACGGCACCCTCAGCTGCACCACCGCCGGTGCGTGCACCTACACGCCGGCCGCCGACTACCACGGCACCGACTCGTTCGAGGTCGAGGTCGACGACGCCCACGGCGGACGGGCCCGTAGCACCGTCCCGGTGACGGTGTCGTCGGTCAACGACCCGCCCCGCGCCGGCAACGTGACCGCGACCGTCGTCGAGGACGGCGGAACCGTCCTCACGCTCACCGGCACCGACGTCGACGGCGATGCCCTGACCTTCTCGGCCGGCCCGGGCACGCTCGGCGCCCTCGCCTGCAGCGCCGCCGGCACCTGCACCTACGCGCCGGACGACGACCGCAACGGCGTCGACACGGCCACCTACACCGTCTCGGACGGCACGGCGGCGGCCGGCGGCACCGTCGCCGTCGTCATCGTGCCGGTGAACGACGCCCCGACCGCCCCCGGCCTCACCCTGACCACCGACGAGGACTCGCCCGTGTCGTTCACGCTGCCGGGCGGCGACGCAGACGCCTCCGACACGCTGAGCTTCACGCTGACCAGTGCCCCGCCGCAGGGCTCGCTGAGCGGCGTGGCGCCGAACCTCACCTACGTCCCCGGGCCCCAGGCCAGCGGCTCCGTGGCCTTCGGCTACTCCGTCGTCGACGCCGCCGGCGCCTCGGCTTCCGGCACGGTCACGATCGTCGTGGCACCGGTCGACGACGCGCCCGTCGCCACCTCCCGCACGGTGACCACGCCGGAGGACACGCCGCTGACGCTCACGCTCGGGGGGACCGACGAGGAGGGCCCGGTGACCGTCTCGATCACCGATCCTCCCGACCACGGCACCTACAACGGCTCGACCTACATCCCGGTCGCCAACTACAACGGCGCCGACTCGATCGGCTTCACGGTCCACGACAGCCTCGGCCAGACCGCGGCCGGCGTCGCCACCATCACCGTCGTGCCCACGAACGACGCTCCCGTCGCCTTCGGCTCGGCGGTCTCGACCACCCGTACGACGCCGGTCGGGCTCACCCTCGGCGCCACCGACATCGACGGCGACGCGCTCACCTTCACGGTGCTGACGGGGCCGGGCCACGGCTCGCTCACCGGCACGGCACCGAACCTCACGTACACGCCGGCCGGGCTGTACGCCGGCCCGGACGCCTTCACGTTCAGGGTGACCGACCCCTCGGGTGCCACGAGCAGCGCCACGGTCAACGTGACGGTGAACCAGGGCGCCCCGCTGGCGACCCAGCTCGTCGCCAGCCCGGCCACGGTCACCCGACCCGGCGGCCTGCTCGGCTTCCTGTCGAACTACACCTACAACAACCTCAGCGGCCGGCTGTCGACCACCGGCGGCAACATCGCCGTCGCCGGCCGCCAGGTGCGGTTCGTCGTGCAGGGCACGCTCATCTGCGCCGCCACCACCGGGCCGGACGGGCGGGCGACCTGCTCCGGCCAGGGGCCGCGCGTCGCCAGCTCGACGTACCAGGCCCAGTTCCTCGGCGACGCCCAGTTCGCCGCCTCCACCGCCACCGGGGCCCTCTCGTGAGGCCGCTCCGCACCACTCCAGGAGAACCAATGCTCCGGCGTCCCCGCACCCTCCTCGCCGCCGCGCTCGGCCTGGTCGCCTCCGGCCTCCCGCTCCTGGCCACGGCCACCCCGGCCGCCGCCGCGCCCCCGGCGCCGGTGATCCTGAACAACGGCGCCCAGAACGGCGGCAACGCGCAGTGGCTGCAGTCCCAGGGCCTCCCCGACGACGGCGGCGTCCGCCAGGTGTGGACGACGTTCCTCGTGCAGCACGAACCCGGCCGGTCGATCACGGGCATCCGGGCCGACATCAACTTCGACGGCAGCGACAACACGTCGAGCATCGGCACCACTGCGGTGATGGCGCAGCAGCTCACCCGGGGCGGCAGCAACGCGCTCGCCACGTCGATCGTCACCGCCGCCGTCACCGTGGGCAAGCCCGGGGGCTTCAGCTGCCCCGCCTTCGGCGGCGCGACCCGCAGCGTCGACGCCCCCGTCCGCTACCGCGTCGTCGACAGCACCGGCGAGCTCAGCGGCACCGTCAACGGCACCGTCCGCTTCGTCGAGGACAGCAACTGCCTCCTCCGCCAGGACTTCCCCCGCTTGACCTCGGCGTCGCAGAACATCACCGACGTCGACCCGAACCAGAACATCACGTTCACATTCTCCTGCGACGACACCGACGCCGCGGGGAGCTCTGACGACGAGTGCGACCGGGCGAACATCCGGTGGCGGCGGCTCGACGACGGCACAGTCTCGGCCATCACGCTGAAGACCGGGATCAACGACAACGCCGCGACGTCGCACACCATGTCGTTCCCGAGCCAGGGCCACTACGTCGTGGAGGCGCAGCTCGGCAACGAGAACGGCGACTTCCCGAACACCGGTGGCATCGGCGGCTGGGTGCGGCTCGGGCACGCCGTCGTCAACGACGGCGCCGGCGCGCTCTCCGCCTCCATCGCCTTCCCCGGCGCCAACGCCAGCTCCCCTCCGTCGGTCAACGCCGGCGCCGCCATCTCCGCCGTCGCGACCGCCGCCGACGCCGGCGGCACCGTCCAGGTCATCGAGTGGGACGCCACCAGCGACGGCACGTTCGAGCGCCTCGAGCACACCGTGCCGACCGTGTCCGGCGGCGACATCGTCCACCCCGCGCTGACCAGCGGCGAGCGCACCCAGTCGATCGCGACGGCGACGCCCGGGCTCCGCACGGTGCAGGTCCGGGTGACCGACAACGGCGCCCTCGACGCCGCCGACAACAGCAGGGTCAGCCTCACGACGAGCGCCCAGCTCCGGGTCAACGCCATCCCGACCGCCGGCAGCTTCACCACGTCCACCGCCGAGGACACCGCCACCACCATCGACCTGCTGGGCAGCGACGCCGACAACCAGCCGAACGCGCTCGCCTACGACATCGTCGCCGCGCCGCCGGCCAGCGCCGGATCGCTCGGCACGGTGTCGTCGACCGGTGAGGTCACCTTCACCCCGGCGGCGAACTTCAACGGCTCGACGTCGTTCACCTACCGGGTGCGGGACGGCTCGGCCTCCACGGTCGCTGCGTGGGCCACGTCGAACACGGCGACGGTGACGATCGACGTCACCGCGGTCAACGACGCCCCGACGGTGACGGGCGGCAGCATCACGACGGACGAGGACACCGCCGGCTCGGTCACCGTGACCGGTTCGGATGTGGAGGACGCCAGCCTCACCTTCACCGTCGCCAGCCCGGCGACGAACGGCAACGCGTCGTGCACCCCGGCCGGCGTGTGCACCTACACGCCGAACCCGAACTTCAACGGCGCGGACAGCTTCGTCGTGCGGGGCACCGACTCCGGTGGCCTCTCGGCGACGGCGACGGTGTCGGTCACGGTGGTGGCCGTCAACGACGCCCCGGTGGCCGTCGACGACACGGTCATCGTGACCGAGGACTCGTCCGGCAACGCCATCACGCTCGCCGCCGGCGACGTCGACGACGTCACGGTCTCCTTCGTCGCCCCCCTCGACGACGTCGAAAACGGCACGCTCACCTGCGCCGGCTCCGCCTGCTCGTACACCCCGGCACCGGACTACAACGGCCCGGACTCGTTCACGTTCGAGGTCAGCGACGGCGAGCTCACCGACATCGGCACGATCACGATCGACGTCACGCCGGTGAACGACGCCCCCGTCGCGGTGGACGTGCCCGACGCCACGGCAGATGAGGACGTCGTCGCCAGCATCGGCGTCGGCGGCACCGACGTCGACGGCGATCCCGTCACCGTGGACAGCGTCACCCAGCCCGCCAACGGCAGCGCCACGGTCGCCGGCCCGAACACGGTCGACTACCTCGGCAACGCCAACTTCTTCGGCATCGACGTGTTCGACTTCACCGTCGTCGACGGCCAGGGCGGCAGCGACGTCGGCACGGTCACGGTCACGGTGGCCCCCGTCAACGACGCCCCGGTCGCCGCCGACCAGACCTTCACCGTCGACGAGGACGTGCCCACGATCCTCAGCATCGCCGCCGGCGACGTCGACGGCGACAGCCTGACCTGGAGCATCGTGTCCGGCCCGGCCAACGGCACGCTCGTCGGCAGCGGGCCCGACCTCGCCTACACCGGCGCCCTGAACTTCAACGGCACGGACGCCTTCGTCGTGCAGGTCGACGACGGCAACGGCGGGGTCGACACGGCGACCGTCACCGTCGCCGTCACGCCGGTGAACGACCAGCCGGTGGCGACGTCGGCCACGGTCGCCACCGACGAGGACACCGAGCTCGAGCTCACGCTCGGCGCCTCCGACGTCGACGGCGACACGCTCACTGTCGCGGCGCCCGTCGACGGCCCGTCGAACGGCACCCTCGAATGCACCGGCACCACCTGCACCTACGTGCCCGCGCCGAACTTCCACGGCTCCGACCTGTTCACGTTCTCCGTCGACGACGGCAACGGCAGCACCGACAGCGCCAGCGTCACGATCACGGTGCGGTCGGTGAACGACGCGCCCGTCGCGGCTGACCTCGAGGTCGAAACCGACGAGGACACGGCGGTGGCGACGCCGCTGACGGCCACCGACGTCGACGGCGACGTCCTCACGTTCACCGTGACCGCACCGGGCAACGGCACCGTCTCGGGTTCGGGCGCCAGCCGCGTGTACGTCCCGAACCCCAACTCCTCCGGACCGGACTCGTTCGGCTTCACGGCCTCGGACGGCCACGGCGGCAGCGACAGCGGCACGGTCGCCATCGTCGTCCACGCCGTGAACGACGCCCCCATCGCCACGGGCGGCAGCGCGGCGACCGACGAAGACGTCGCCGTGTCGTTCCAGCTCGGGGGCACCGACGTCGAGGGCGACGCCCTCGTCTTCACCGTCACCGGATCCCCGGCGAACGGCGCGCTCGCCTGCGACGCAGGCGGTGCCTGCACCTTCACGCCGGCGCCCGGGTCCAGCGGCACCGAGTGGGTCTCCTACTCCGTCAGCGACGGCTCGCTGTCGAGCAGCGGGATCTTCAGCATCAGCATCGCGGCGGTGAACGATCCGCCGACGGCGACCGACACCGCGGTCACCACCGCCGAGGACACGGCCGTGAGCATCACGCTCGAGGCCGACGACGAGGAGGGCGACGACCTCACCTACACGATCGTCTCCCCGCCGACGAACGGCACGGTCGAGTGCTCGGGCTCGAGCTGCGTCTACACGCCGGCCGCCAACTACTCGGGCCCTGACGCCTTCACGTGGGCCGCCAGCGACGGCAACCCGGGGCAGGCCACGGCGACCGTGTCGATCACGGTGACGCCGGTGAACGATGCGCCGCGGGCGCTCGACGTGGCGGCCACGACCGACGAGGAGGTGGCCGTCACGTTCGCCCTGCTCGCCACCGACGTGGAGGGCGACGCCCTCACGTACTCGCTGGCGAGCCCCCCGAGCGGCGGCACGGCGATCGTGTCGGGTTCGAACGTGACCTACACGCCGGCCGTCGACTTCACCGGCGTCGACACCTTCACGTTCCGGGTCACCGACACGAGCGGGGCCTCCAGCGTCGCCCGGGCCACGGTCACCGTCGTCGGCGCGCCGCTCGTCGACACCGGCATCGTCGCCCAGGGGGCGGTCGCCTACGTCCGGGTCAGCCTCTCGGGCGGCGGCCTGGCCACCGCGATCGTCGTGCTCAACCCCGTGGCCACGCTGCGGACGGCGAGCGGTGCGCCCCTCGCCGGCCGGACCCTCACGTTCAGCGCCGGCGGTCGGTACCTCTGCGCCGCCCCGACGAACGCCCAGGGGGTCGCCAGCTGCGGCGCCGCCGCGGCCGGCATCGCCGCCCTTCTGAACGGCGGCTACCAGGTGACCTTCGCGGGCGACGCCGACCACAAGGCGTCGGCCGCGAACGGCTCGGTCATCCAGGTGCTGGCGATCGGCCTGTAACGGCCGGGGCGCGGCTCAGACCACGGTGTCGCCGCCCGCGGGGCGCGCCACCCGCCACGGTGCGACGATGCAGTCGTGGCCGAGGCTCCCGTCGTCGCGGCGGCGGTGCTCGAGCGCCTGCGGGCGCTCTGCCTCGGGCTGCCCGACGCCTACGAGGAGCAGGCGTGGGTCGGCACGCGGTGGCGGGTGCGCACCCGCACCTTCGCCCACGTCCTCGTCATCGACGGCGGCTGGCCGCCGGTGTACGCCCGGGCTGCGTCGACCGATGGCCCGGCGACGGTTCTGATGTTCCGGTCGGCGGGTCCCGAGCTCGACGCGCTACGGGCCGGCCCGCCGCCGTGGGTCGCGCCCCCGTGGCGGGCCGACGAGGTGGCCCTCCTCCTCGGCACCGGCACCGATTGGGCCGAGGTGGCCGAGCTCGTGACCGAGAGCTACTGCGTGCTCGCGCCCCGGATCCTGCGCGAGAAGGTCGAGCGCCCTGCCGGATGACGACCGACGACGCAGAACCCGAATCCGGCAGCGGGACGGCCGAGGGTGGCGGTGCGGTCGCCGCCGCGATCCTGTGGCTGTCCGTCGGGGCGACGGGCGCCGTTCTCGGTCACCTGGCGCGGGGGCGGAC
>JACDCH010000467.1 GCA_013694495.1 Acidimicrobiia bacterium
GCCGTCTCGCGACCCCTGCTCGAACGGCCTCCGGCGGTCGACACGGGCGTCAGCGCCACCCCGTTGGTGCTTCGCAAGCCCCGACCCGGTCAGAGGTTGGTGGCGAGGGTGTCGCGCTGGAAGCGCCGGGCGCCGCGGACGACGAGCCAGAGCGCGAGGGCCCAGATGACGGCGCCGATGAGCACGGCCACGGCGAAGTCGACGAAGAGCAGCCCGGTCGACTGGCCCACGGCGAGGAAGATCAGGGGGAGGATCACGGCGCCGCCGAGCTGGTTCGCCTCCTGGGTCGTGCGGGCCCGGGCCGACACCCGCACCATCACCCCGAGGCCGAGCATGGCCACGGCCGGCGCCACCCACACGATCATCACGCCCCACAGTCGCGTGGGCACGAAGATGCGGTGCATCACCGGCCAGGCCACCGCGTTCGAGGTGACGGCGAAGGCCACGAAGCCGAACCACGACACAGCCATGGCGGGCAGGAAGGCGCCGAGGAGCTTGGCCACGAACAGGTCGCGGTCCGAGATCGGCAGGTGCAGCAGCGACTCGAGCGTGCGCCGCTCCTTCTCGCCGGCGAAGGCGTCGGCGGCCAGGACGGCCGACACCATGAGCGGCACCACGAGGAACAGGGGCGCCAGCAGGTAGCCGTTGACCAGGGTCACCAGCCGCTCCGCCGGAGGCCGTTCGAGCAGGGGTCGCGAGACGGCGTCGGGGAGCGACGCGAGGAACTGGGAGATGTCGACGTCGGCGCGGAAGCGGGCGGCCAGGCCGACGGCGAACGGGAACAGCACCATCAGCAGGGCGGGGACGAACAGCATCGGGAGGACCACGGCCTTGGACCGGCGGATGGCCTTGAGGTCCTTGGCCATGACGGCCCGGATGGCGACGCGGTCGACGGGCGTCACGGCGAAGCCGCCTCTTCCGCGGCGATGCGGGCCTGGACCTCGAAGTAGACGTCCTCGAGCGACGGTGGGCGGGGGATGGCGGCGAACACCGGCACCTCGCAACCCACGAGGGCGGCGACCACGGCGGGCAGCCGGTCGCGGTGGTCGACGACGAGGCGCAGCCCGAACGACGTGGCGCCGGGGGTGCGCACCCCGGGCAGCGCCGCCAGCAGGCCCAGGATCCGGTCGTCGGCCGCCGCCGCGAGCTCGATGTCGACCGGGACGCCGGGCAGGAGGGCGGCGGCCAGATCCTCGGGCCGGCCAAAGGCGCGCAGGCGACCGTGGTGGAGCACGCCGACGCGGCTGGCGAGACGCCCGGCCTCGCCGAGGAAGTGGGTGCAGAGCACCACCGTGCGGCCGTGCTCGGTGGCGAGGCTGCCGACGAGGTCGATCACGTCGCGCGTGGCGGCCGGGTCGAGGCCCGAGGTGGGCTCGTCGAGGAAGAGCACCTCGGGGTCGTGGAGCAGGGCCCGGGCCAGCGCCAGCCGCTTGCGCTGACCGGTGGAGAAGCCTTGGACGAGGTGGTCGGCCCGGTCGGCCATGGTGAAGCGCTCGAGCAGGGCGGTCGAGCGCTGCCGGGCGGCGGCGGCGGTGAAGCCGCGCATGCGGGCCACGAGCTCGAGGTTCTCGAGCGCGGTGAGGCGGTCGTCGAGGCCGGCGTTCTCGGTGAGCACGCCGGTGCGGCGCCGCACCTCGTCGCCGGCGACGGTCGGGTCGAGGCCGAGGACGGTGGCCCGGCCCGAGTCGGGGCGGAGCACGCCGTTGAGGAGCCGGACGGTGGTGGTCTTGCCCGCCCCGTTCGGGCCGAGGAGGGCGAGGACCTCGCCGGCCCCTACCTCGAGCGTCAGCGCGTCGAGGGCGACCCCGGTGGCGAAGCGTCGCGACAGGCCGTCGGTCGAGATCGCCGCCGGCCCCATGGGCACCATTGTGGCGGTGGGTGGGACCTCAGGACCTGCGTACGAATTGGCGAGCGATGGTTCGACGCGCAGGTCCTTCCTGTGTCTCCGTTCGATTCCGGGTTCCCGCGGGGAGGGGCTTCGCCCGGGGCGGTCGGGAACCCTTCATCTCAGGACCTGCGGACGGATTGCGGCCAACGGCCGCGTCGCAACCGCGTGGCGACGCGCCTGTCGACCGCCGGAGGCGCTGGGGGTCTGGGGGCAGAGCCCCCAAGCATCGGCCGCAGGGCGACGAAGTCGGCCGAGGACCGCAACGACCGAGCGCAGCG
>JACDCH010000498.1 GCA_013694495.1 Acidimicrobiia bacterium
GGCCCGGGCCCTCCCGGGCCTGGCCCGACGGGCCGACGCCCGCCTCGTCGAGGTGCGCCCGCTCGACGACTCGCTCGAGTCGACGTTCCGGGAGCTGTTGCGGTGACGGCCGCCCACGCCGCCGGCCGCGGCCGGCCGCTCCCCCGCGCGTTCGTGGCGGCGTTCGCCTACGCGGTGCGGGTCTGCGTCCCGCCGAAGCGGGCCGTGCTCCTGCTCGTCCCGGTCGTGGGCGCCGCCCTGTTCGGGCTCCTCGCCGGCGTCGTCGAGGAGGCCACCACGGAGGGGCAGTTCAACGCCGTGTCGAACGGGCTCTTCGGCCTCGTGCTGCCGCTCGCCTCGCTCGTCGTCGGCGACGCCGTGCTCGGCGCCGAGGTGCGGTCGGGGACGTTCGCCCTCACGTGGCTCTCGCCGGCATCGTTCCCGACGATCGTGCTCGCTCGCTGGCTGGCCGGGTGGGCCATCGCCGCCGCCGCCCTGGTGCCCGCCATGGTCACCGCCGCGCTCATCGCCGGCCTGCCCGAGGCCGTCGCGCCGATCATCGTGGCCACCGCGTTCGGCACCGCCGCCTACATCGCGCTGTTCGTGTTCGTCGGCGCTGCCGTGCAGCGGGCCGCGCTGTGGTCGCTCGGCATCGTCCTGCTCGGCGAGCGGCTCCTCGGCACGGCCCTCACCGGCATCGCCCAGCTGTCGCCCCAGTGGCTGGCCCAGATGGTGTACGCCGACCTCGGCCCCGACGCCGACGAGCTGGCCCGCTCCGGCATGCCCACCGGCTGGGGCGCCGTCGTGCGGCTCGTGATCGTCACCGCCGTCTGCCTCCTCCTCGCCACCCGCCGCATCCGCAACCTCAAGCTGGTCGGCGCCGCCGACTGAGCGGCGTCGCCCCGCCCGGCGCTCCCACGACCGGAGGGTGCCAGCAGGACCGTTCCGTCATGTACGCACCCTCCGGTCGCCACCCGCGCCAACCGGCGGGGTTGACAACCGCCGGGCGGGTGCGAACATGTGTTCGATGCCGAACGAGTCGACGATCCTGCACGCCGATCTCGACTCGTTCTTCGCATCGGTGGAGCAGCGCGACGACCCGAGGTTGCAGGGCAAGCCGGTGATCGTCGGCGGGAGCGTCGTCCTCGCCGCCAGCTACGAGGCCAAGGCGTTCGGCGTGCGCAGCGCCATGGGCGGCGGCGAGGCCCGGCGCCTCTGCCCGCGAGCGATCGTCGTCCCACCCCGCTTCGAGGCGTACACCGAGGCGAGCCGCGCGGTGTTCGACGTGTTCCACGACACCACGCCGCTCGTCGAGGGCATCTCGATCGACGAGGCGTTCCTCGACGTCGGCGGTCTGCGCCGCGTGTCGGGCCCGCCGGAGGTGATCGCCGAGCGGCTGCGGGCCGCGGTGAAGGAGCGCGTGCGACTACCCATCACCGTCGGGGTCGCCCGCACGAAGTACCTGGCCAAGGTGGCCAGCCGGCAGGGCAAGCCCGACGGCTTGCTCGTCGTGCCGCCGACGCCCGAGGGCGAGCGGGCGTTCCTCCACCCCCTCCCGGTGGAGGCCATCTGGGGCGTCGGGCCCGTGACGTCGGCGAAGCTGCACGGCCGGGGCTTCCACACCGTCGGCGAGGTCGCCCTGCTCCGGCCCGACGCCCTCGTCGCCCTGCTCGGGAAGTGGGCTGGCCACCACATCCACGACCTCACCAACCTCCGCGACCCGCGGCGCGTCGTCGGCAAGCGGCGCGGGTCCATCGGCTCGCAGTCGGCGTTCCGCTGGTCGAGGCGCTCCTGGGACGACGTCGACCGCACCGCCGTCGCCATCGTCGACCGGGTGACCCGGCGCATGCGGGGGGCCGACCGGGTCGGGCGCACGGTGGTGCTCCGCCTCCGGTTCGACGACTTCACCCGGGCCACGCGGTCGCACACGCTCGCCGAGGCGACAGCCCACACGGCCACGATCCTCGCCACCGCGCGGGCCCTGCTGGCCGAGGCCCGGCCGCTGCTCGAGCGGGACGGTCTCACGTGTCTCGGCCTCTCCGTCGCCAACCTCGACGACGGTCGCGCCGTGCAGCTCGCCCTGCCGTTCGGCCGGGGCAGCAGCGGGGCCCTCGACCAGGCCCTCGACGACGTGCGGGAGCGGTTCGGCTCGAAGGCCATCGGCCGGGCGGTGATGCTCGGACGCCGCGACCACGCCGCCATGCCGATGCTCCCGGACTGAGTCCTTTCGCCGTCACTCGCTTCGCTCCGTTCCGGCGAGTTTGCAGCCCTCGCTCCGCTCGGTCGTTCCGATCCTCGGCCGGCTTCGTCGCCCTGCGGCCGATACCTGGGGGCTCCGCCCCCAGACCCCCAGCGCCTCCGGCGGCCGACGACCGCTTCGGCTGCGTCCCGGTCGTGCCGCTACACGCTGTGGGTCGGCTACACGGCGGGGCGGTGCTGGCCGACCATGGCCGCCGTCGCCGGCACGGTCGAACGCCCCGTGAGCAACGAGCCGCGGTGGCCGCACCAGCACTCCCAGTCGAGGCGCATGCCCGCCGGGGTGGCGACGAGGCCACGGATCCGGCGCTCCGAGAGGAGCACCTCGCAGCCGTGATCGGGGCAGTGGACGCTGAACATGGGGACATCCTCCGTCGGGCTGAGCGCCGGCACGAGTGGCAGGAAGTAGCACTGTCGCTTGGTTCCTGCCATACTCGTCGCCATGCAACGAGGAGAACGACCGGCCCGGCTGCGCCGTGAGATCGGCGCCCGCCGGCGGCACGTCGTCGCCGCGGTGGCCGGGGCGGAAGTGGCGGCCTTCGAGCTCGGCGTCGCCCACGAGGTGTTCGGCCTCGACCGATCGGAATTGGTCGACCCCTGGTACGAGTTCCGGCTGGTGGCGACGGCCGGCTGCCCCATCGCCGTGACCGACGGCGGCTACACGATCGACACGCCGTGGGACCTCGACGCGCTGGCCGACGCCGACACCATCGTCGTGCCCGCCTGGAAGTCGCACAGCACGAACCCGGCCCCGCCTGCGCTCCTCGCCGCCCTGCGATCCGCTCACGCCCGGGGGGCCCGCCTGCTCTCGGTGTGTTCGGGGGCGTTCCTGCTCGCCGAGGCCGGACTGCTCGACGGCCGCCGGGCGGCGACTCACTGGATGTACACGGCCGAGCTCGCCCGTCGGTACCCGCTGATCGACGTCGACCCGGACGTGCTCTACGTCGACGGCGGCGACGGCATCTACACGTCGGCCGGCACCGCGGCGGGCATCGACCTGTGCCTTCACATCGTGCGCCTCGACCACGGGGCCGAGGTCACGAACGCCGTCGCCCGCCGGATGGTGGTGCCCGCCCACCGCGACGGCGGCCAGGCCCAGTTCGTCGCCGCGCCGGTGCCGGACCGGCCCGACGACGACACGCTCGCCCCGACGCTCGACTGGGCCGTCGCCCACCTCGACCTGCCCCTCACCGTCGAGGACCTCGCCCGCCGGGCCCTGATGTCGCCCCGCACGTTCGCCCGCCGCTTCCGGATGGCCACCGGCACCACGCCGCTGCAGTGGCTCCTGCGCCAGCGCATCGGCCACGCCCAGCAGCTCCTCGAGGTCACCGAGCTGCCCGTCGAGATCGTCGCCACCCGGTGCGGCTTCGGGTCGGCCACCGCCCTCCGGGTCCACTTCAAGCGCCTCACCGGCACGACGCCGCAGCACTACCGCCGCACGTTCCGTCGTGAGGCGGCGTAGCCGCGCCGGGGCCGTCAGCGGCCGGCGGGCTCGGGCGACGCCTCGGGTGACGACCGCAGGCCGATCGTCCGCAGCGACAC
>JACDCH010000500.1 GCA_013694495.1 Acidimicrobiia bacterium
GCGCCACCCGGCGCCGACCACGATCGCCGCGGCCTCGGGATCGTGGGCCACGTTGGCCTCCCCCGCCGGCTGCGCGTTGCCGCCCCGGGCGACCGCGCCACCCATCACGACGAGGTCGGCCACCCGCTCGGCGATGGCGGGCTCGTCGCGCAGGGCGGCGGCCGTGGTCGACAACGGGCCGAGGGTGAGCAGCACGAGCTCGCCCGGCCGCTCGCCCGTGAGCCGCGTCAGCAGCTGCGCCGCCGTCTCCGAGACGGGTGTGAGGCCGCCCGTCGACCAGCGGTGCCCGTGGCCGCCGAGCCCGTCCACGCCGTGCACGAACGTGGCCCGGCCGGTGAGCGGCGTGGGCCCGATCGCGTCGTCGGCGCCGAGCGCGACCGGGATGTCGGGCCGGCCGGCTGCGGCCAGCACCCGGAACACCGTCATGGCCGCCATGTCGAGGTCGACGTTGCCCCACGTCACGAGGATGCCGACCACGTCGACCCGCGGGTCGGTGAGCGCCCACCAGAGCGCGGTGGCGTCGTCGACCCCGCCGTCGGTGTCGACGATGACAGGGATGGGCCCGGGTTCCGGGCGTTCAGCCACCGGTCCATCCTTCGTCGAGCTCGCACGGGAGGTGTCGGCGGGCGCCTACCGTCCGGCAGCGATGACCCTGCCCACGCGCCTCGAGCTGAGCATGCCGGACTGGTTCGACGACCTCGAGCCCACCCTGCCGGAGGTCGTCGCCGACCTCGAGGAGCGCATGCGGGTGGTGATCGACCTTTCGCGGCGCAACTTCGAGGCGGGCACCGGCGGGCCGTTCTCGGCCGGCGTGTTCGAGCGCGAGTCGGGCCGCGTCGTGGCCCTCGGCGTGAACCGGGTGGTGCCGTCGAACTGCTCGTGCGCCCACGCCGAGTTCATGGCCATCTCGCTCGCGCAGCGGGCGCTGGGCCGGTGGGACCTCGGCGGCGACGACGGCCCGGCGCACCAGTTCGTCGTGAACTGGCGGCCCTGCACGATGTGCTTCGGCTCGGTCCTGTGGTCGGGCGTGGTCGACCTCGTGATCGCGGGCGATGGCCCCGAGCTCGAGGAGCTGACCGGCTTCGACGAGGGACCGATCCACCCGGACTGGCGGGGCCAGCTCGCCGCCCGCGGTATCGCCCTCACGGAGGGGGTGCTGCGCGACGAGGCGGTGGCCGTGTTCCGAGCCTTCGGCGAGTCCGACGCGCTCGTCTACAACGGCCGCGGCGGCGGCCGCCGCTGAACCGCCGGCGCCTCGCCCGAACGGAGCGACGCGAGTGAGGTCGAAACTCACTACGGCGCTTCCGCGGTGCCGGACACCGGCGGCAGCGTCGACCAGGGGAAGTTGATCCACCGGTCGGTCTCGCGCCACACGTAGGTCGGGTCGACCACGGACCGGGGCTTGCGGTAGAGCACCGCGGTGCGGGCCTCCTTCACGTGCTGGGCGAGCACCTCGCGCACGAGCTTGAGCGTGTGCCCGGTGTCGGCCACGTCGTCGGCCACCAGCACGTCGAGGCCCTCGACCTCCACGAGGTCGAGCAGCGGCGGCAGGACCACCGGCACGTCGAGCCGTTCGTCGACACCTTGGTAGAACTCGACGTTCATCGCCCCGCAGTTCTTCACGTCGAGGGCGTAGGCCAGGGCCCCGGCGACGGTCAGGCCGCCCCGGGCGATGGCCACCACGACGTCGGGGCGGAACCCGTCGCCGTGGATGGCGGCGGCCAGGTCGCGGGTGGCGGAGCCGAAGAGCTCCCAGGTGAGTACTTCGCGTTCCGACTCGGGAGGTGCGTCCATCACGACGCGGTCTACACCAGGTCCCAGGGCCGCACCGGCACGCGGTCGACGGCGAGGCCCGTGGCGTCGCGGATCGCGGCGGCCACCGCCGCGGTCGACGAGATGGTCGGCGGCTCGCCGACGCCCTTCGCGCCGAACGGCGCGCCGGGCTCGGGCTCCTCGATGAAGGTGGCGAGGACGTCGGGCATGTCAGCGATCGTGGGCAGCAGGTAGTCGGTGAAGCTCGGGTTCCGCACGAGCCCGTTGTCGAGCACGATCTCCTCCATCACGGCCAGCCCGACGCCCTGGGCGATGCCGCCCTCGACCTGGCCCAGGCACTGCACGGGGTGGAGCACCTTGCCCACGTCCTGGCCGGTGGTGAGCTGCACGACGCGCACGAGCCCGAGGTCGAGGTCGACGTCGACGACGGCCCGGTGCGCAGCGAACACGAAGCTCACGTCGGCGTCGCCCTGACCGAAGCGGTCGAGCGGGGTCGTGGGCTTGTGGCGGTGGCGGGTCGTGGCCTCGAACGACGCCGGGCCGGCCGCGTGCCCGACCGTCACGTCGACCGCGCCGTCGGCCGACACGATGCGGCCATCGTCGGTGACCGTGAGGGTTCCCTCGTCGACCCCGAGCTGCTCGGCGAGGGCGACGCGCACCTGCTCGGCGACCGCCTGGCAGGCCTGCAGCACGGCGCCGCCGGACATCCACGTCTGCCGCGACGCCGACGACGACCCGGCCGAGCCGATCGACGCCGTCTCGGCCGGCGCCCACAGCGCCTGCTCCACGCCGAGGGCGGTGCGGGCGATCTGGGCGGCCAGCGTGACGAAGCCCTGGCCGACCTCGGCCACCGCACACGTGACGGTCGCGACGCCGTCGGCCAGCACGACCCGGGCGTGCGAGTCGTCCTCGAACCCCTCGCTGAAGAGCAGGTTCTTGAAGCCGAGGGCGTAGCCGACCCCTCGCCGGATCCGTGACGGGTCGGCCGTCCGGCCCACGCCGCCGGGTCGGCCGAGCCAGTGCTCGTCGTCGGCGATGGGCTCCGGCAGCGGGTGGGCGACCGCGGCGCGGAGGCAGGCCTCGACCGGCGCGGTGCCGTTCACCACCTGGCCGGTGGGGAGCACGTCGCCCGTCTCCATGGCGTTGCGCAGCCGGATCTCCACCGGGTCGATCCCGACAGCGGCGGCGAGCCGGTCCATCTGCGCCTCGTGGGCGAAGCACACCTGCACCGCGCCGAAGCCCCGCATCGCGCCGCAGGGCGGGTTGTTCGTGCGCACGACGACCGCATCGATGCGGGCGCTCGGCA
>JACDCH010000505.1 GCA_013694495.1 Acidimicrobiia bacterium
CGCTGCGCCCGGCGGCCATGGCGCCGAGCACGTCGGCCCGGCTGATGACAGCCACCGGGTGGCCGCCGTCGAGGACCAGCGCGGCCGGCGCCGACTCGAGCCGGGCGGCGGCGAGCTCCAGCGGCTCGCCGATGCCGATGGTCGGCAGCGGTGGGCCCATCACGTCGCCGACGGGGCGGTCGAGCGCGGCGGGGTCGGCCACCGCGGCGTGGAGCAGCTCGCGCTCGTCGACGGAGCCGATGACCTCGGCCAGCTTCACCGGCGGCTCGTGCTTGACCACGGGCATCTGGCTGACGCCGTACTCGCGCAGGATGTCGATGGCGGTGCGCACGGTCTCCTCGGGATGGGTGTGCACGAGCGACGGGATGCCGTCGTCGCGCTGGCGGAGCAGGTCGCCGATGGTGGGCCCGGCGGAGCGCAGGAAGCCGTGGTCGGCCATCCACCCGTCATCGAAGAGCTTCGACAGGTAGCCGCGGCCGGAGTCGGGGATGTGCACCACGACGACGGCCTCGGGCGGGAGGCCATCGGCGATGCGCAGGGCGGCGACCACCGCCGTGCCGCCGGAGCCGCCGATCAGCAGGCCCTCCTCGCGCGTGACCCGACGGGCGGTGGCGAAGCTCTCGGCGTCGCTGACGGCCACGATCTGGTCGACCACCGACGGGTCGTAGGTCGACGGCCAGAAGTCCTCGCCGATGCCCTCGACGAGGTACGGGCGGCCGGTGCCGCCCGAGTAGACGGAGCCCTCGGGGTCGGCCCCGATCACCTGGATCGCCGGGTCGCGCTCCTTGAGGTAGCGGCCGATCCCGGAGATCGTGCCGCCGGTGCCGACGCCGCACACGAAGTGGGTGATGCGCCCCGCCGTCTGCTCCCAGATCTCGGGCGCCGTGGTCTCGTACTGGGCGAGCGGGTTCTGGGGGTTGTGGTACTGGTCGGGCTTCCAGGCGCCGGGGAGCTCGCGGGAGAGGCGGTCCGACACCGAGTAGTACGAGTCGGGGTGGCTCGGGTCGACCGACGTCGGACAGACCACGACCTCGGCGCCGTAGGCGCGAAGCTGGGCGATCTTGTCCTTGGCCACCTTGTCGGGGCAGACGAACACGCAGCGGTAGCCGCGACGGGCGGCGACGATGGCGAGACCGACGCCGGTGTTGCCGCTGGTGGGCTCGACGATGGTGCCGCCCGGCCGCAGGAGCCCCTCCCGCTCGGCCGCGTCGATCATGTAGAGCGCCGGTCGGTCCTTGGACGAGAAGCCCGGGTTGTAGAGCTCGAGCTTGGCCAGCACGTGGCAGTCGACGTCGCGGGCGGTGCGGTCGAGGCGGACGATCGGGGTGTGGCCGATCAGGGCCACGAGGTCGTCGGCCACGTCCATCGCCGGGCCGGGGTCGGTGATCGGGAACACCGGCACGCCGTCGTGGGCGACGCTGCCCGGATCGTCGGTGTGCAGCACGACCGGCAGCCCGCGGGCATGGAGCTCAGCAGCGACGCTGGCCGCGTCGTCGCCGGCCCCGAGGACGCCGACCCGCCGCGGGATGTGGCTGCGCAGGTCGGCTACGAGGTTCAGCAGCGGATCGCCGACGTCGACCCGGACCCGGCGACGGGCCCGGGTGGCGAGCCGCGGCGGGGCGACGGCATCACCGACCTCGACGAGCAGATCCATCCGCCGGGACGCTACGCCCCGCCCCGCGGACCCCGCGGTCGGAGCCAGCGCGTCAGGAGAGGAGGGCGCGGACCGAGACCCAGGCGGGGTCGGCCCGGACGGTGACCAGATCGGCCTCGCGGTCGAGCGTGGTGCCGGAGTCGAAGCCGTCGACGATGGCCGCCTCGACCCAGCGCAGGGCGTGGTCGGTCTCGCCCACCCGGCCCCAGGCGCAGGCGACCTCGAAGGCGACCTGGGCCTTGTTGGCCCGTACGTCGGCGTGGAGCAGCTCCCCGACGGTGGCGGACTGGGCGTAGTGGCGGGCGTAGTGGAGGTGGCCTTGGAGGCTCGACACCGCGAAGGCCGGCCCCGCGCCCTGGTGGCCGAGGATGCGCACCGCCAGCACCCGGGCCTCACCGTGCTGGCCGATGAGCGATGCGGGCAGCAGCCCGGACGGGCCCTCGGGCCGAGCCACGTAGGCCGCCTCGAAGCCGCCGACGGCCTCGGCGGTGTCGCCGGCGACGAGGTCGAGCGAGGGCCGCAGGAACAGGTCCACGGGGGCGCCCTCGGGCAGCTTGGCCAGGGCGCGGCGGGCGGCGTCGAGGTCGCCCTCGCGGATGGCGCCCCACACCGCCTTCTCGATCTTGTCGATGGCGGGGGGCCCGATCGAGACCGACCCGACGAGCTCGGCCGGGGAGTCGGGCACGGCCTGGAGGTGCGAGGCCCGGAACCGGCCGCCCTTGCGCGTCGGCGGCCTGGCGCCGCCGGACCGGCGCCGACCCTTGGGCGACGGGCCGTAGTCGCCGCCGCCGTACCCGCCGCCGTACTCGCCGGGCGACGGCGGCAGGAGCACGACCCTGGCGCCGGAGCTCGAGTGCGTCTCCTGGTAGATCTCCCAGGCGCTGAACCCGCCCAGCAGGATGAAGAAGAGCCAGAAATCCCGACCCGTGGAGAGCAGGTAGACGACGGCGACAGCGCTGGCCGCCACCGAGATGCGCCGGGCCGCGGCGCGGCCCCACAGGGCCTGGGCGATGTGGCCGCCGTCGAGGGGAAGGATCGGCAGCAGGTTGATGAAGCCCCAGATGAAGCTGACCCACCAGATGACGTCGATCGTGAAGTTGAGCAGCGAGCTGTCGAAGTCGACGTTGCGGCGCAGCAGCCACGCCGGCACGCCGAGCAGGAGGATCTGCGTGAGCGGTCCGGCCAGGCTCGTGGTGATGTCCTCGCGACGGCTGCGGTAGGGCGCCGAGCCGTAGGTGAGGCCCACGAAGCCCTGCAGCACGATGCGGGGCTCCTGCGAGTAGCGGCGCATGACGACGGCGTGGCCGAGCTCGTGCACGAGCACCGAGAAGAACGCCACCCCCACCCAGACGAGGAAGTACGACAGGCCGATCTCGAGGTAGCGGAGGCCGAACAGCGCCACCAGGAAGAACCACGGCGACAGCAGGACGGGGAAGCGGAGTACCTCGAACTGGATGCCGCGACCCTGGAACACGACGGGCAAGTGTGGCAGGTCCCGGCGGATGTCCTACGTTCGTCGACCGTGACCCCGCCTGGCGCGTCGCCCTTCGCCGGTGACGGTGCGCTGCCCCGGGGCGAGGCCAAGACGGCAGCCGTGCGGGCCATGTTCGACGCCATCGCGCCCCGCTACGACCTGGTCAACCGGATCATGACGTTCCGCATGGACGTCGGCTGGCGCCGCAAGGCCGTCGCGTCGCTCGCGCTCCCCGCCGGGTCCACGGTGCTCGACCTGGCCTGCGGCACCGGCGACCTGTGCCGGGAGCTGGCGGCCCACGACCTGCGGGCCGTCGGGGTCGACCTCAGCCTCGGGATGCTGTCCGCAGCCCGCACCGAGACGCCCCTGGTGCAGGCCGACGCATCGGGCCTGCCGCTTCCCGACGGCCACGTCGACGGCGTCACCTGCGGCTTCGCCCTGCGCAACTTCACCGACCTCGAGGCCTTCCTCGTCGAGGTCGGGCGGGTGGTGCGCCCCGGCGGTCGGATCGTCCTGCTCGAGGTGGCCGAGCCCGAGAACCGCCTGCTGCGGGCGGGGCACGCCTTCTACTTCGGGCGGGTCGTCCCGCTCATCGGCGGGCTCCTGTCCGACGGCGCGGCGTACCGCTACCTCCCGAAGTCGGTCGCCTACCTGCCCGAGCCGCCGGCGCTCATGGCGATGATCCGCCGCGCCGGGTTCCCCGACGCCTCACGGCGCCTGCTCTCCGGCGGCATCAGCCAGCTCATCACCGGCACCCGGCAGCCCTGACGTGGCGGCCCTGCGCGCCGTCACGCGCCGCGTCGACGGCGACGTCGACCTCCTCGCCCTCGCCGGCGCGGAGGGCGTGGTGTTCGAGCGGGGCCGGGTGGGCCTGGCTGGTCGGGGCGTGGC
>JACDCH010000587.1 GCA_013694495.1 Acidimicrobiia bacterium
GCCACGTCGTGGCCGACGGCTCGCCCGCCGCCGTGGCCCGCCGCTTCGGCCACGGCGACCTCGACGGCGTGTTCATGCAGCTGGCCCGCGACGGCCTCGAGGAGCTCGAACGGTGAGCACGATGACGAGCGCGTTCAGTCCGCTCAGGGTCCGTACGGTGATGCGGCGCCACTTCTACGTGCTGTGGCGCAACCCAGCGCGCTGGTTCGACATCGCCGTGTGGCCCGTCTTCGACGTGATCCTGTGGGGCTCGCTCGGCGCGTTCGTCGCCCAGGAGAACGAAGCCAGCCGGGCGGCGACGCCGTTCCTGCTGGCCGGGATCATGCTGTTCCACGTCCTGTTCCAGAGTCAGGTCGGCGTCGCCACCGGGTTCATGGAGGAGACATGGAGCCGCAACCTCCTCAACCTGATGACCACGCCGCTCACCGAGCTCGAGTACGCGGCCGGCCTCGCCCTCTTCTCGTTCGTGAAGACGATCCTCGCCATGGCGACCGTGTCGCTCGTCGCCCTCGGGTTCTACGGCTTCGGCCTCGGGTCGGTCGGCTGGAGCCTCGTGCCGGTCGTGGCCGTGCTGCTCGTCGTGGGCTTCGCCGTCGCCCTCTGCAACATCGCCCTCATGCTTCGCTTCGGCCAATCGGCGGAGATCTTCACCTGGGGCATGAACTTCCTCCTGCTCGCCGTGTCGGGCGTGTTCAACCCGGTGTCAGCGCTGCCCGGCCCGATGCAGCCGATCGCGAACGTGCTGCCGACCACGTACGTGTTCGACGCCACGAGGCGTGTGCTCGACGGCGCCTCGGTGCCGTGGTCGCTCATCGCCCGCGGCGCGGTCGGCGCGGTCGTCGCCGTACTCCTGGCGTTCTGGTTCGTCGTGCGGATGCTGGCCACCTTCCGCCGCCGCGGCTTCGTCACCCGCTTCTCGTAGGGCACCCTTCGGGCGGCGTCCGCCCCTTGCCGCGACACGGATTGCCGAGTAGACTACTCAGTAGTCTACGGAGAAAGGGGAACGGCGATGACAGTTCGGCACGCACTCCTCGCCCTGCTCAGCGAAGGGCCGAAGTACGGGCTCCGGCTGGGCCAGGAGTTCGAAGCGCGGACGGGCGAGATCTGGCCGCTCAACACCGGGCAGGTGTACACGACGCTGCAGCGCCTCGAGCGCGACGGCCTCGTCGAGTCCGACGACGACGCCGACACCGGCCCCAAGAAGGACTTCCGGATCACCGCCGCCGGGGACGAGGAGCTGCGACGGTGGCTCCGCACGCCCGGCGACAACGGGGCCCCGCCGCGCGACGAGCTGGTCATCAAGGTGCTCGTCGCGACCCAGGTGCCCGACGTCCACGTCGCCGAGCTGATCCAGGTGCACCGCCGCCACCTCGTCGAGACGATGCGCGCGTACTCGCGCCTCAAGGAGGACGCAGGCGAACACGACGTCGGGCTGTTGCTGGTGGTCGACGCCGAGCTCTTCCGGCTCGACGCAGTCAGCCGCTGGCTCGACACCGCGGAAGCTCGTCTGCGGCGGCGTCCCGATCCGGATGCGGTCGCGACCGTGCCGGCCCGGCCGAAGCTCCGAGGTCGAGTCGGGGCCCGACGGTGAGCGGCGTGCTGGAGCTTCACCAGGTGGCGAAGTCCTACGGCGAAGGACCGAACACGGTCCACGCGTTGCACGGCATCGACCTCACCGCCCAGGCCGGCGAGCTGGTGGCGATCATGGGCCCGAGCGGCTCGGGCAAGAGCACGCTCCTCACGATCGCGGGGACACTGGAGGTGGCCGACGAGGGAGCGGTGCTCGTGGAGGGCCAGGACGTGGCCACGATGTCGGCCAACGACCGCGCCCGCCTCCGTCGCCGCAGCGTCGGCTACGTGTTCCAGGACTTCAACCTGCTGGCCGGCCTGACGGCTGCCGAGAACGTGTCGATGCCGCTCGAGCTGGACGGGCTACGGCCAAAGGCGGCTCGCGCCGCGGCCCATGCCGCGCTCGACGAGCTCGGGGTGGCCGACCGGGCCGGCCACTACCCCGACCAGCTGTCCGGCGGCGAACGGCAGCGAGTGGCGATCGCCCGCGCCGTGGTCGGCGACCGGCACCTGCTTCTCACCGACGAGCCGACGGGCGCGCTCGACTCGGTCAACGGCGAAGGGGTGATGCGCCGACTGCGCGCCGCCTGCCGGCGGGGCGTCGCCTGCGTGATGGTCACCCATGACGCGCAGCTCGCTTCCTGGGCCGACCGGGTCGTGTTCCTCCGCGACGGGCGGATCATCGACCACACCTCGGCCGCACCGGGACCGGAGTCCCTCCTCGTTCCGTCCGCCGAATCGTGAGATCCCCACGAAACGACAGGGGCGGCGGCGCCGTGGCCCGCCGGGCGATCCTGCGGTGGTCGTGGCGGTTGTTCCGTCGCGAATGGCGCCAGCAGGCGCTCGTGATGGTGCTCCTCACCGTCGCCGTCGCCACCTCGACCGCGCTGGCGACGCTCGCGTTCAACGTCGCCCCGGTCACCGGCAACGCCGAGTTCGGCACCGCCGACCACTTCATCCGCCTCACCTCCCCGCAACCCGACACGCTCGACGCGCAGGTCGCGGCCGCCGCCGAGTGGTTCGGCACCATCGACGCCATCGGGCACCGGCAGGTGCCGATCCCCGGATCGGTGGACAACGTCGATCATCGGACCCAGGACCCGAACGGCCCGTTCGGCGCCCCGATGCTGGCGCTCGTCGAGGGCCGCTTCGCCGCGTCGCCCACGGAGATCGCCGTCACCGACGACATCGCCTCGCGCTTCGCGCTCTCGATCGGCGCGACGTTCGACCTCGACCGCGTCGAGCGCACCGTCGTCGGCGTCGTCGAGAACCCGAGCGACCTCGACGACGAGTTCGCGCACGTCACCGCGTCCCGCGCCTCGCCGACGTTTGTGACCGTCCTCGTCGACGCGGCCGACGAGCTCGTCAACGACTTCCGGCCGCCGGGCTCGACGAGCCGCGAGACCTCCTCCAGAGGCGACGTGCCCGAGGACGTCCTCGCCGCCGTGGGCGTGCTCGCGGCCGCATCGCTGGCGCTGTTCCTCGTCGCTCTCGTGGCCGCGGCCAGCTTCCTCGTGATGGCCCAGCGGCGCCTGCGCCAGCTCGGGATGCTCGCGGCCATCGGCGCGACCGAATCGAACTGTCGGCTCGTCACCGTGTCGGGCGGCGCCGTCATGGGTGTGGTCGCGGCGCTGGCGGGCGCCGGGCTGGGAATCGCCGGCTGGGTCGCGATGTCGCCTCAGGTCGAAGCCGCCGCCGGCTACCGGATCGACGCCGCCAACGTGCCCTGGTGGCTGGTGATCGTCGGTATGGCGCTCGCCGTCGTCGCCGCGACCGGCGCGGCCTGGTGGCCGGCCCGCTCTGCCGCCCGCATCCCCATCGTGCTCGCGCTCTCCGGTCGCCCTCCCCGTCCGGCGTCGGCCCGGCGCTCCGCGATGCTGGCCGCCGCCTTCGTCGCCGGCGGTTTCGCCTGCCTCGCGGCCGCCGGCGACCTGGCCGACGACACCGCGGTTCACTGGGGGAGCGCCTTCCTGGTCGTGCTCGGCTCGCTCGCGATGGTCATCGGTGTCCTGCTGTTCAGCCCGCTGGCGGTCGCTGCACTCGCTCGCGCCGCTGCTCCGCTGCCGGTCGCCCTGCGCATCGCCCTGCGCGACCTGGGCCGCTACCAGGCCCGGTCAGGGGCTGCCCTCGCCGCCATCAGCCTCGTGCTCGGCATCCCCTCGGCGATCGTCCTCGGCGCGACCGCGGCCCAGCACGGCGCCGACGCTGGCAACCTGTCGGATCGCCAGGTGGTGGTGCGCGACGGTGCGGTCGACGGGCCGTTCGCGCCCCTCGAGGAAGATGTGGCCGGCCTCGAGGAGCAGGTGGCCGATCTCGCCGAGCTGCTGCCCACAGTGTCAGTCCAGTCGCTCGACGTCGCCCTCGACCCCGCCGCCCCGGAGCAGCCGGAGTTCGACGGGCGCATCGCGGTCTCACTCGCCGAGCGGAGCGGGGACGGGTGGCGCGACCTGACGTTGCTGTACGTGGCGACGCCGGAGCTTCTCGCGCCGTACGGGCTCGACGTCGCTTCCCTCGATGCCGGCACCGGCTTCGCCACCACCGAGTCCGGGGAGATCGGGATCCTCGGCGCGGCCAGGCCTCCCGAGGAGGAACAGTCGAACACGGACTTGCTCGGCGACCCGAGGCCGCTGGAGGCGGGCTACTCCTCGGTCCCCGGCTCGTTCCTCACCCATGAGCGAGTGCAACAGCAGGGGTGGGAGTCGATCCCCTCTGGACGTTGGCTCCTCGAGCTCGACGCCCCGCTGACCGACGACCAGCTCGCGGCGGCGGAGGAGTACGCGGCCGGCGCAGGGCTCACGATCGAATCGCGCGACCACCAGGAGGGCCTGTCAGCGCTCCGCGCCGGCGCCACCGCGGTCGGCATGCTCGTGGCCCTCGGCGTGCTTGCGCTGACGGTCGGTCTCGTCCGCTCGGAAGCCGCCTCCGACCTCCGGATCCTCACCGCCACCGGAGCGACCCGGGCGACGCGACGGATGCTCACCGCAACGACCGCCGGCGGCCTTGCCCTTCTCGGTGTGCTGCTCGGCACCGGTGGTGCGTACCTCGTGCTCCTGGTGGGGTTCCTCGACGGTCCGCCACCGTTCCCCGCCAGCCAGCTCGTCGCCATCGCCGGGGGAACGCCGCTCGTCGCCGCGGTCGTGGGCGGGTTGCTCACGGGCCGCGAGCCCCCGCCCGCGACGCGCGCCGCCATCGGGTGACGACCATACCCGGGTCGCGTACATTGCCCCTCATGGATCGACGCGTCGCCCGGCCCGTCCTTGCTGCCGCCCTGCTCAGCCTCGCCCTGCTGGCGTGCGGGGGCGGCGACGACGCCGAGACCGCCGGCGCCACCACCACGACCGAGGGCGACGCCACGACGACCACCGAGGCGGCCGAGACGACCACGACGACCGAGGCGGAGGCCACCACCACGACGGAGGCCGAGGACGCGAGCGAGGACACCACCGGCACCACCAAGCCGGCCAGCGGCGGAACGCCGGGCACGACGGGCGAGACCGTCGAGGACGCGTGGCGGGCCACCGCGATCCAGCTCCGCGAGCGGATCGGCGATCTCGTCGACTTCGAGTGCCCCGCGGGCGGCACCCCGGACACCGTGTGGGGATCCGACCCCTACACCGACGACTCCTCCGTCTGCACCGCCGGCGTCCACGCCGGGGTGATCACCGTCGAGGCCGGCGGCACGGTCGTGATCGAGGTCCTGGGCGAGCAGGAGGCGTACGTCGGCTCGACGCAGAACGGCATCGAGACGTTCGAGTACGGGCCCTGGCCCAACAGCTTCCGCGTCGTCGCTCCGGGCTGACGCCGGGTCAGGTCCGGGCGCTCGGCCAGTCGTCGGCGCGCACCGCGGCCTCCGTGCCGCCGTCGATCGTGATCACCGAACCGACGACCAAGGACGCGTCCGACGAGAGCAGGAACGCGAGCAGGGCGGCAACCTCGTCGGCCCGACCGGGCCGACCGAGCGGCATGGGGTAGACCTCGCCGAGGTCCATGATGAAGTCGCCCATCCCGTCGGTCATCGGGGTGTCGATGAAGCCGGGGGCGACGGCGTTCAGCCTCAGCCCGGCCCCGACCCAGGCGTCGGTCGGCGCGTGGCGCCGCACCCAGCGGCCGAGGGCGAGCTTGCTGGCGGCGTAGACCCCGAACCCGTCGCCGCCGATGCCGGCGACGGCGCCCTCCTCGTCGCTGGTCAGGCAGAGCCCGGTCAGCCGTTCCGGCAGCGCCGGCTGGGTGGTCGAGGAGTTCGACGCGATGGCGACCGCGGCCCCGTGGCCCGCGGCGAGGAGCGGCCGCAGACCGTCGAGGGTCGCCACCGCCCCGAAGTAGTTGATGCGGAGCACCGCCCCGGTGTCGCCCATGATCCCGGCCCCGGCCACGAGGCCGTCGAGGGACCCGCCGCAGACCGCCCCGACCGCAGTCACCATGGCGGCCCGACCCGCGGGTGACGACAAGTCGGCCTCGACCTCGGCGTCGCGGACGTCGACACCGATGACCCGGTGCCCGTCCCTCTCGAGCCGGGCCACGGTGGCCCGACCGATGCCGCCGGCCGAGCCCGTCACGGCGATCGTGCCCATGGCGGCACAGTACGGTCCCGCCTGTGGTCCACCGGCAGTCCATCGTGACCCTGGACATGGAGGGCGTGCTCGTCCCCGAGATCTGGATCGCCGTCGCCGAGCGCACCGGCATCGAGGAGCTGCGGCGCACGACGCGCGACGAGCCGGACTACGACGTGCTGATGCGCTACCGGATCGACCTCCTCGAGCGCCACGGGCTCACGCTGTCGCGCATCGCCGACGTGATCGGCGGGCTCGAGCCGCTGCCCGGTGCCGTCGGGTTCCTGGACGAGCTCCGGGCCCGGACCCAGGTAGTCGTGCTGTCGGACACGTTCGAGCAGTTCTCCCAGCCGCTCGTCCGCCAGCTCGGATGGCCGACGATCCTGTGCCACCGCCTCGTGATCGACGACGACCGCATCGTCGGCTACCGCCTCCGCATGCCGGACCAGAAGCGGGCGGCGGTCGAGGCGTTCCGCGCCCTCAACTACCGCGTGGTGGCGGCCGGCGACTCGTACAACGACACGTCGATGCTCCTCGCCGCCGACGCCGGCTTCCTGTTCCACGCCCCGGCCAACGTCGTCGCCGAGTTCCCGCAGCTGCCGGCGGTCGACGAGTTCGACGACCTGCTCGCCCGCATCACCGCCTCGCTCTGAGCGGGCGGCCCAGCCGGGTCAGTGACCGGCGGCCACCGCGGCGCGGACGTGGGCGCCGACGACGGCCGGGTCCGCGGGGAGCACGTCGTAGTGCTCGTCGCGGTCGAACAGATCGGCCAGCCGCTCGGGCAGCGCCGGGCGGATGCCGGTGGCCTGCTCGACGGCGTCCGGGAACTTGGCCGGGTGGGCGGTGGCAAGGCACACGACGGGGCGGTCGCGGCCGAGATCGAGCACCCGGGCTGCCCGCAGGCCGACCGCGGTGTGCGGATCGGCGAGGTAGCTGCGCTCCTCGAGCGTGGCGGTGATCTCCGCGAGCGTGGTCGCGTCGTCGACCGATGCGGCGAGGAAGTCCGTCGAGCGCGGCGCCTCGACCGAGCCGAGGGTGCGGAAGCGGGTGAGCAGGTCCCGCGTGCTCTCGGCGTCGCGACCGAGCAGCTCGAACAGCAGGCGCTCGTGGTTCGAGCTGACCTGGATGTCCATGCTCGGGCTGAGGGTGGGCACGACCTCCTCGGCCACGAGCGCGCCGGTGTTGGCCCAGCGGGCCAGGATGTCGTTGCGGTTCGATGCGATCACGAGTCGCTCGATGGGCGCCCCCATGCGCTTCGCGTACCAACCGGCGAGGACGTTGCCGAAGTTGCCGCTGGGCACCACGACGTCGCAGGGACCCACCCGGCGGCCGGCCTCGACGTAGTACGGGATCTGGGCGAGGACGCGACCCCAGTTGATCGAGTTCATGGCCCCGAGCCGCAGCTCGTCGCGCAGCTCCCCGTCCCCGAACAACGCCTTCACCAGGTCCTGGCAGTCGTCGAAGGTGCCCTCGATGGCGACGTTGTGCACGTTGGGCGCGGCCACCGTGGTCATCTGCCGGCGCTGCACGTCGCTCGTCCGGCCAGCCGGGTGGAGCACGACGATGTCGAGGGTGTCGCGCCCGACGCAGGCCTCGATGGCAGCGGAGCCCGTGTCGCCGGACGTGGCCACCACGATCGTGCGCCGGTCGCCCCGATGCTGGAGCTCGGCGTCCATCAGGCGGCCGACGAGCTGGAGGGCGAGGTCCTTGAAGGCGAGGGTGGGGCCGTGGAACAGCTCCTGCACCCACGTGCCCGGGGCCAGCTCGACGAGCGGGACGACGTCGGGGTGGTCGAAGCCGGCGTACGCCTCGGCCAGCTGACCGGCGAGGTCGGGTACGTCGGCGAACGGCGCCATCACCGCCGCAGCCAGTCCGACGTAGTCGCCCGCAGGCGGCGGGGTCGGGAGCGACGGCAGCTCGGCCGGGACGTAGAGGCCGCCGTCGCGGGCGAGGCCCTCGAGCAGCACGTCGGCGAAACCGAGGGCCGGGGCGAGCCCGCGCGTCGAGACGTACTGCACGGCCGTCAGGACACGACCCGGAGCATCGACACGACCCGGTGTACGGAGTCGAGCTCGCGCAGCTCGTGGAGGGTGGCCTGGAGGTCGCGCTCGACGGCCGTGTGGGTGATGAACACGAGGCGGGCGCCGTCGCCCAAGCCCTCCTGCTCCATGGCCCGGATCGACACGCCGTGGGCGCCGAACACGCCGGCCACCGAGGCCAGCACGCCGGGCCGGTCGGCCACCTCGACGTTGAGGTAGTACTCGCTGCTCGAGTCGTCGATCGGGCGGATGTCGGCCTTCGCCAGCGAGCCCAGCGACGCGTGGGCGCCCTTGCGCAGGTTGGCGGCGGCGTCGATGAGGTCGCCGAGCACGGCGCTGGCCGTCGGCATGCCGCCCGCGCCCCGGCCGTAGAACATGAGGTTCCCGACCGCCTCGCCTTCGACGAATACGGCGTTGTAGCTCTCGCGCACGCTGGCCAGCGGGTGGGTGGTGGGGACCATCGCCGGGTGGACGCGCACGCCGATCGAGCCGTCGTCGGCCGACTGCTCGGCGATGGCGAGCAACTTGACGACGTACCCGAGCTTGCGGGCGTAGTCGATGTCGCTGCTCGTGAGGCCGCTGATGCCCTCGTGGTAGACGTCGCCCGCCACCACCCGGGCGCCGAACGCGATCGAGGCGATGATCGCCGCCTTGGCCCCGGCGTCGAAGCCCTCGACGTCGGCCGTCGGGTCGCGCTCGGCGTACCCGAGCCGCTGCGCCTCGGCCAGCACGTCGCCGTACTCGGCCCCCTCCTCGGTCATCTTCGTGAGGATGAAGTTCGTGGTGCCGTTGACGATGCCGAGCACCCGCCGGATGCGCTCGCCCACGAGCGACTCGCGCAGCGGACGGATCAGCGGGATGCCACCGGCCACCGCGGCCTCGAAGAGCAGGTCCTTGCCGGCGGCCTCGGCCGCGGCGAAGAGCTCGGCGCCGACGTTGGCCAGGAGCTCCTTGTTGCCCGTGACCACCGGCTTGCCCGCCGCCAGCGCGGCGAGGATGAGCTCCCGAGCGGGCTCGATGCCGCCGATGACCTCGACGATCACGTCGACGCCCGGATCGGCGACGACGTGGGCGGCGTCGGTGGTGAGCAGGGCCGGGTCGATGTCGACGCCCCGTTCCTTGCTCGCGCTGCGCACGGCCACCCGGGTGATCTCGAGGCGCAGGCCCGTGCGGGCCTCGATCTCGTCGGCCTGCGTCGTGAGCAGCTGGAGCAGCGGCGCGCCGACGTTCCCGCACCCCAGGAGCCCGACCCGCACCACCTCTCCAGCCACGGTCGGGCGAGGGTAGTGGGGTGCCCCGGGGGGAGCCGGATCGGTTCCCGCCCGGGCCGGCACCCTCCGGTTCGAAGAGGTCGAGGGCGGCGCCCGCCGAAGGCGCTGGGGGTCTGGGGGCGGAGCCCCCAGGGATCGGCCGCAGGGCGACGAAGTCGGTCGAGGACCGCAACCGCCCGAGCGGAGCGAGGTCGATCAGATCGAGCGAACGGAGCGAAGCGAGTGAGCTCGACTACTCGAGCAGGTCGACGTCGGCGTGCGGGAAGGCGTGGAGGTGGTCGACGACGGGGCCGATGCGGGCCTCGTCGCGGGGCGACCACCGCAGGGCGAGGACCTGGGCGCGGCTGCGGCGCCCCATCACCGCCCGCGCCAGCTCGAAGTCGGTGGCGGTGAGGCGCGTGCCGACCTCACCCTCACCGAGCGGCCAGGCCCCGCTGTCGCCGGTGACGACCACGCACGGCAGGTCGGTCTCGGCCCAGCCCTTGGAGAACCCGGTGAGCATGACGTCGACGCAGAACGTCATGCGCCCGTCGGTGCGGCTGCCCGGCTTGCCCAGCGCCGCCCGGATGTCCTGCTCGTGGGTCCACTGGTCGATGATCAGCCGCGGGTTGGCGAGGTCGGGGAACGCCCGCAGCGCCTCTTCGAGCTCGGGGCCGAGCTCGGCCCACTCGGCGCAGATGTCGGTCAGCGACCGGTCGGCCCGTTCGGCCACCTGCCGAGCCGTCCACGGATCCGTCGCCACGCCGTCCATTCGCCCCCCGAGGGCGTCGGCCACCACCCCCGTGAGGTGGGCGTACACGTCCTTCACGGTCCACTGCGGCGTCGCCGGGACGAAGGCGGCCTCGTCCTCCGGCGTCAGCGCCGCCGCCAGGTCGAGCAGCGTGTGCCGCCCGGCCGTGTACAGATCCGCGATCTGGCCCACGAGGCGCACGGTACGTCATCCGGGTGATCGGCGGCCGAGATCGTCGCCCGGCTCGGATCGGTCAGGACTTGCGGAGGAACAACCGGGTCGCGCCGGCGCCTTTGACGGCCGGAGGCGCTGGGGTCTGGGGC
>JACDCH010000527.1 GCA_013694495.1 Acidimicrobiia bacterium
GCCGTTCCACCGCTGATGGCCGGCGCCGGCGGCGATCCGGTCGACTGGGCCGCGCTGCGGTCGGCGGCGGCCGACGCCGCGGCCCGGGCCTACGCGCCGTATTCGACGTACCGGGTGGGGGCCGCCGGCATGGCTGCGGAGGGCCGGATGATCGTGGGGTGCAACGTCGAGAACGCCAGCCTGGGTCTCACGCTCTGCGCGGAGTGCGGTTTGGTGTCCGCCCTGCACGCCAGCGGCGGTGGGCGGCTCGTGGCCGTCGCCGTCACCGACGAACACGGCACCGACATCGCCTGCTGCGGCCGGTGCCGGCAGCTGCTGTTCGAGCACGGCGGCCCCGACCTCCTCGTGAACGAGCGGCCGATCGCGAGCTGGCTCCCCGATGCGTGGGGCCCCGACGACCTCGGCAGGATGTGACCATGCAGAACAAGCCGTCGCTCGAGCAGATCCGTCAGGCCCCCAAGGTCCTGCTCCACGACCACCTCGACGGCGGCGTCCGGCCCGCCACCGTGGCCGAGCTGGCGGCGGAGATCGGCTACGACGGTCTGCCCTCATCCGATCCCGACGAGCTCGCCACCACGTTCACGGCCGGCGCCCGGGGCAAGGACCTGGTCAACTACCTGCAGGGGTTCGACCACACGATCGCCGTCATGCAGACGAAGGAGTCGCTCAGCCGGGTGGCGGCGGAGTGCGCCGAGGACCTCGCCGCCGACGGCGTCGTCTACGCCGAGGTCCGGTTCGCACCGGAGCTCCACACCGCGCTGGGGCTCACGCTCGACGAGGTCGTCGCCGCCGTCCTCGAGGGGTTCCGGCTCGGCAGCGCCGGCCGCGGCATCGAGATCGGCACGCTGTGCACGGCGATGCGCACCGCGGCGATGTCGCTCGAGATCGCCGAGCTCGCCGTCCGCCACCGCGACGAGGGCGTCGTCGGCTTCGACATCGCCGGCGCCGAGGCCGGCTACCCGCCGAGCCGCCACCTCGACGCGTTCCAGCACATCGCCCGCGAGGACTTCCACTTCACGATCCACGCCGGCGAGGCGTTCGGCCTGCCGTCGATCTGGGAGGCCCTGCAGTGGTGCGGCGCCGAGCGCCTCGGCCACGGCGTGCGGATCGTCGACGACATCACCGTCGACCCCGACGACCCCGACGGCCCGGTGACGATGGGCCGGCTCGCCCACTTCGTGCGCGACCGGCGGATCTGCCTCGAGATGTGCCCGACGTCCAACGTCCACACCGGGGCGGCCCCGAGCATCGAAGCGCACCCCATCGGGCTCCTCCGCCGGCTGCAGTTCCGAGTGACGGTGAGCACCGACAACCGGCTCATGAGCGGCATCACCCTGTCCGAGGAGCTGCACGGCCTCGTCGAGGCGTTCGACTACGGCTGGGAGGACCTGCAGTGGCTCACGATCAACGCCATGAAGAGCGCGTTCTGGCCGTTCGACGACCGCCTCCGGATCATCAACGGCATCATCAAGCCCGGCTTCGCCCGCCTCCGTTGGGCCGCCGGTGAGGCCGTGTGACGTCCGCGACGGAACGGCTCGACCGCGACCTGCTCGTCGAGCAGGCCATTGCGACGGCGGGCGCCGACGACTTCGGCGAGCCGACCTGGACCGAGGGCCTCGACCACCTCCTCACCTCGTTGCGCGACGAGGCCCGACTCAACGACCTCGGCGTCGAGATCGCGACCGGCGAGGTCGTCGGCTACCTCGCGACGCGGTTGGCCATCACCGCGTGGCGGGCCGAGCACCCGGAGGTGGCCGCCGGCCCGGTCGAGCGGCCCATCGTCATCGTGGGCCAGCCCCGCACCGGCACCACGATCCTCTACGACCTGCTGGCTCAGGACCCCCGACTGCGGGCCCCGCTCACGTGGGAGGTCGACGCCCCCTGCCCGCCGCCGGAGACGGCCACGTTCGCCACCGACCCCCGCATCGCCACGAGCCAGGCCACGCTCGAGCTGGCCGACTCGATCATCCCGGGGTTCACCGACTTCCACCCCCTCGGGGCGACGCTGGCCCAGGAGTGCGTGCGGATCACGGCAGGCGATTTCCGCAGCATGATCTTCCCCGCCCAGTACCGCGTGCCGAGCTACGACCGCTGGCTCCTGCACGAGGCCGACATGGCCCCCGCCTACCGCTGGCACCGCCGCTTCCTGCAGCACCTCCAGTCGCGCCACCCGGCGTCGCGCTGGTTGCTGAAGTCCCCGGCCCACCTGTGGCACCTCGATGCCCTGGCCGGCGAGTATCCCGACGCCGTCGTCGTGCAGACGCACCGCGACCCGCTCAAGGTCATCGCGTCGGTCAGCGCCCTCGCCGCCCACCTGCGGCGCATGGCGAGCGACGAGACGTCGGTGGCCGAGGCGGCCGACGAGTACGCCGACGACATCCTCGTCGGCCTCGAGCGGGGCATGGCTGCCCGGGACCGCAACGTCTTCCCCGCCGAGCAGGTGGTCGACGTGCACTTCTCGTCGTTCCTGGCCGACCCCATCGGCGTGATCGCCGGCCTCTACGGACGGTTCGAGCTCGAGCTCACGCCCGAGGTCGCCGATCGCATGCGCGCCTTCCTCGCCGCCCACCCGGGCGACGGCGGCGGTGGCGGCACCCGCTACCGCTTCGCCGACACCGGCCTCGACGCCGAGGAGCTCCGGGAGCGGGCGGCGGCGTACCAGGAGCGCTACGCCGTCGAGTCCGAACCCGTCACCTGAGCACCCCTTCCGTTCTTTGGCAGCTCGGTCTCACCGTCTGAGACGCAGCTGCCAAAGAACCAGTGGGGTTCGGGTGTCGGCGGGGCTGGTCAGCGGTCGAGGAAGGCCGCGGGCACGTCGACGTGCTTGGCCCGCAGGTACTCACCGAGGCTCTTGGCCTGCGGGTCCATGCGGGTCGACGAGGCCACGCCTTCACCGAGGTAGCCGTCGACCACGAAGTTGAGGGCCCGCAGGTTGGGCAGCTCGTAGCGATGGACGGGGAGGTCGGCGGCCTCCGACACGAGCTCGCGGAAGCGGTCGACGGTGAGGGTGGCCGCCAGCCAGGCGTGCTCGGCGTCGGTGCGGGCCCACACCC
>JACDCH010000076.1 GCA_013694495.1 Acidimicrobiia bacterium
CGCTCGACGTGGGCTGCGGCGCCGGCACCCTCGCCCTGGTCGCCGCCGGCCGCGGCGCCCCGGGCGTGGTGGCCGTCGACCGCTCCCCCCGCGCCGGAGACCTGACCCGGTTCAACGCGGCGCTGCACGACGCCGCCATCGACGTGCGCGTCGGGGACCTGGTGGAACCGGTCCGCGACGAGTCGTTCGACCTGGTGGTGTCGCAGCCGCCGTACCTCCCGCTCCCGCCCGGTGTGCCCCCCACGGGCTACCTGCACGGCGGCGTGTTCGGCGACGAGGTGGCCCGGCGCCTGCTGGCCGTGCTCCCGTCGGTGCTGGCGCCGGGCGGGGTCGGCATCGTGCGGGCCGATCGGGCAGTGGACGCCGAGCCGTTCGCCGGCATCGAGCTCTCGTGGCCGGGGCCCGACCCCACCGACGTCGCCGCGGCGTACGCCGCCACCCACGTCGCCGACGAGGGCACCGAGCGCGATGACGTCGCGGCCCGCTACCGCTCGCACCTCCCCCGCTTCCGGAGCGCGCTGGTGGTGGTCGGGGCGGGACCGACCTCCCGGCCCGTCGCCGTCGAGCTCGAGGCCCAGCCGGCCTCGTGGGAGGCCCTGACCGCCGCGGC
Organism: Acidimicrobiia bacterium; assembly: GCA_013694495.1. Taxonomy (GTDB): domain Bacteria; phylum Actinomycetota; class Acidimicrobiia; order Acidimicrobiales; family JACDCH01; genus JACDCH01. The sequence goes on from JACDCH010000076.1 coordinate 611, forward strand.
CCGGTTCTGAACGCCCCCACCCCTAGGTTCGGCGGGGCGTGAAGAAGTTGCTGGTCCTCGGGATCCTGCTCGTCGCCGCCCTCGCGGTGGCCGACCTCCTGGCCCAGGCCTACGTCGAGGACCAGGTGGAGGCCAGCGCCGAGAGCGAGCTCGAGGGCATCGGCGGAGTGCAGAGCGAGATCTCGTCGTTCCCGTTCCTCGGCCGCATCGCCTTCGGCGGCGAGGTGAGCCACCTCGAGCTCGTGCTCACCGACGTCGTGGGCCGGGGCATCCCCGTCGCCGAGCTCCGCCTCGACATCGACGGCCTGCGCTTCGACCGGGGCACGCTCCTCGAGTCGAACCGGCTCCGCATCACCGGCGTCGGCCGCGTCGCGGTGGTGGCCGTGGTCACCCGCGACGAGCTGGCCGAGGTGCTCGGCGACGCCGCCCGGTCGGTCGAGCTGATCGAGGGGACGACGTTGACCGTGCGCGACGGTGCCATCGGCCTGCCCGGCGGCTTCTCGCTGCCGCTGCCGTCGTCGGAGCTCATCCCCTGCGACGCGTCGGCCACCATCGACGACGAGGAGGTCGTGCTGCGCTGCGAGTCCGACCGCCTGCCGACGATCATCGTCGAGGCCGTCGGCTCGGTCGACCTCCGGGAGCAGCTGGGCGGCTGAGCGCCGCACCCGCTCAGGCGGGGGCGACGGCGACGGCGGCGAAGTGGGAGCGCCCGGCTGCGTCGAGGCGGGCTCGCACCCGCACGCCATCGGGCTCGTGGCCCTCCGAGAGCACCTCGCCCTCGCGGTGCACCGCGGCGAGGAGATCGCCCCGGTCGTAGGGCACGAGGAGCTCCACGACGTCGGTGAGGGCCCGGAGGCGGTCGCCCATGGCGGCCAGGAGGTCGTCGGCACCGGCGCCGGTGAGGGCCGACAGCGCGACTGATCCCGGGTTGCGGGCGACGAGCTGCTTGGCCGCGGCCGGCACCCGGTCGCTCTTGTTGAAGGCCAGCAGCTCGGGGATGCGCTCGGCGCCGATCTCGCCCAGTACCTCGCGCACGGCGGCCATCTGCTCGAGGGGTTCGGCCGCCGACGCGTCGACGACGTGGACGAGCAGGTCGGCCTCGTTCACGACCTCGAGGGTCGACTTGAACGCCTCGACCAGGCCGTGGGGCAGCTTCTTGATGAAGCCGACCGTGTCGGTGCACAGCACCCGCTCGCCGCCGGGGAGGTCGAGCCGGCGGGTGGTGGCGTCGAGGGTGGCGAACAGCCGGTCCTCGACCAGGACGCCGGCGTCGGTGAGCTGGTTGAGCAGCGTCGACTTGCCGGCGTTGGTGTAGCCGACGATGGCGACGTGCTGGAAGCGGCTGCGGGTCCGACCCTTGGCCTGGGTGCGGCGGTGCTTGGCGATCTCCTTGAGGTCGCCCTCGAGCCGGGTGATGCGGCGCTGGATGCGGCGTCGATCGACCTCGAGCTGGGTCTCGCCCGGGCCCCGGGAGCCGATCCGGGCCCCGCCGGCCGACATGCCGCCGGCCTGCTGGGACAGCTGCGTGCCCTTGCCCCGCAGGCGGGGCAGCCGGTAGCGCAGCAGCGCCAGCTCGACCTGGGCCTTGCCCTCCTGGCTCGAGGCGTTCTGGGCGAAGATGTCCAGGATGACGGCGGTGCGGTCGATCGCCGTGCGGCCCAGCAGCTTCTCGAGGTTGCGTTGCTGCGCCGGCGTGAGCTCGTTGTCGAACACGACGGTGTCGCTGTCGACCTCGAGCGACACCTCGCGCAGCTCCTCGGCCTTGCCCTTCCCGACGTAGTAGGCGGGGTCGGGCGCGTCGCGCCGTTGCACGACGCGGGCGACGGCGTCGGCGCCGGCGGTGTCGATGAGGGAGGCGAGCTCGTCGAGGGAGAGGTCGACGTCGTCGGTGGTCTGCGCGCCCATGCCGACGCCGACCATGACGATCTTCTCCCGGAACGTGCGCTCGATGAGCTGGGTGGGGGTGGCCATGAGCGGCGGTCAGCCTGCCGGATGGGGACGGGTCACGGCCACGTGTATTCCACGGTGCCGACGTGGACGATCGGCGTCGTCATCCTGACGTCCGGGCCGGCGAGGTCGATGCTGGTCGGTCCCCCGGCCATGCGCACGACGACCTGGGGGCCGCACAGCCCCCACCGGCGCGACGCGGCCGCGGTGGCGCAGGCGCCCGTGCCGCAGGCGAGCGTGAGCCCGACGCCGCGCTCGTAGACATCCATGTGCAGCTCGCCGTCGCCCGCCGCCACGACCTCGACGTTGATGCCGCCGGGAATGGCGGCATTGGCCCGGCGCCCCAGCTCCTCGATCCAGCTGCGGTCCTCGAGCAGCTCGGCCTCGGCGGCCTGGAGGACGAGGTGCGGGTTGCCGACCGAAACGCGCACGGCCCGCAGGATCGGGCCCCAGACCCACTCGGGCTCGTCGTCGCCGACCTCGACCGGACCCATGCCGACGGTGGCGACGTGGGTTCGGGCCGCCTCGCCGTGCACGATCTCGACCGACCGCAATCCAGCGTCGGTGGCCACCGTGACGACCGGCGGCGGGGCCAGACCGGCGAGCACCGCAGCCTGGACGAGGCAGCCGATGCCGTTGCCGCTCATCTCGGCCCGGCTCCCGTCGGCGTTGATCAGGACCATCGACACGTGGGCGTCGTCGCGGCCCCGCCCCAGGAAGAGCAGGCCGTCGGCGCCGATGCCGCGATGCCGGTCGCAGGCGGCGAGGGCGAGGGCGGGATCGGGCGGCCGCAGGCCCGACGGGTCGGCGAGCACGAGGAAGTCGTTCCCCAGCCCGTGGTGCTTCGTCAGCCGCATGGTCCCGACAGTCTGCCCCGTTGTTCGCTCGCTCCCGCCTCCGCTCCGCCTGGAGGTTCGCTCCGGTCGGTCGCGACGCGTGCCCGCCCACCCGGCGATGGCGCCTTCTGCGGGTTGCGCCGGTCCCGGGCGGGTGATCGCCACCGGGTGCCGTGGCGGGTCCAGGATCACGGGGCGTCCACGGCGGCCAGGACGGCGGGAAGGGCGGCCGACGGGTCGTCGTCGACGGCGAGCCAGCGGATGCGGGGGTCGCGGCGGAACCAGGCCCGCTGGCGGCGGGCGAACTGGCGGGTGCGCACCCGGGCCCGCTCGATCGCCTCCTCGAAGGTGAGCTCGCCCCGCAGGTGGGCGAGGAGCTCGCGGTAGCCGAGCGCCTGACCGGCCGTGCGGGAGAGCCCGCCGGGGCGGGCGGCCAGGGCCCGGACCTCGTCGAGGAAGCCGGCGGCGAGCTGCTCGTCGTAGCGGCGGTTGATCCGCAGGGCGAGCACCCCGGGGTCGACAACCAGCCCGACCTGCGGGATCGTCGCCGGCCCGTGGTCACCGAGGCCGGGGCCGAACGAGCTGAACGGCCGGCCGCTGCCGACGGTGACCTCGAGGGCCCGCACCACCCGGCGGGCGTTGGTCGGCTCCATGCGGGTGGCGGCGACGGGGTCGAGGGTGGCGAGCCGGGCGTGCAGCCCGTGCGGGCCGTCGCGCGCCGCTTCGGCCTCGAGCTCGGCCCGC
>JACDCH010000111.1 GCA_013694495.1 Acidimicrobiia bacterium
CCCGGGAGGCGGTGACGGCCACCGCGGCCGACCTCGTCGAGGTCGTGGAGGGCGGGGCCGTCATCCTCGAGCGGATCATCCAGGCGCAGCGGGCGGCCCACAAGGTCGTGCGCATTTTGGATCGGCCCCCCTACCTGTCGCGCTCGGGCCAGAACCCGATCGAGGCCGAGCGCATCGCCGCCGGCGTCGAGTTCCGGGTCATCTACGACCGGGCCTTGCTCGACGACGAATTCCACGTCGACCGCATCGCGAGCTGCATCGAGTGCGGTGAGCGGGCGCGGGCGATGAGCGAGGTGCCGCTGAAGCTGATGATCTTCGACGAGCGCGAGGCGTGGGTCCCGCTGGCCGCCGGCGCCGGCGAGGTCGCAGCCGTCGTGATCCGGCCATCGGTCCTCCTCGACTCGATGATCGCCATGTTCGAGATCCTCTGGCTCCGCGCCGTCGACCTCGCGCCCGGCTTCGACGCGGCGAGCACGCCGGAGGTCGACGACGAGGTGGCGCAGATGGTCCGCCTCCTCGCCACCGGCATGAAGGACGAGGCCATCGCCCGGCACCTCGGCGTCAACGTCCGCACCGTCCGCCGCCGCCTGCGGGCCACGTTCGACGTCCTCGGCGTCGACACCCGCTTCCAAGCCGGCGTCAGCGCCGCCCGCCTCGGCCTGCTCGAGGTGGAGGGCGGCTGAAGCGCCCGCTCCCGGCCGACCACCACGGGCAAGTGGGCGCCTTCCGCGGTGTTGGCAGTGCCCGCGACCGGATCGCCGGGCGCTCGAACCCCTACGTGCTGTTCGACAACCTGCCGCGCGTCGGCGACACCGAGCGCTTCCTCGACCTGCTCTAGCGTCCCGGGCCGTGAGCCCCTCGAAGCGCGACGAGTCTCGAGACGGCGTCTCGCTGACGAACCTCGACGCCGAGCTCTTCGACGGGGCCGGGGCGACGAAGCGGGATCTCGTCGACTACCTCGATGGTGTCCGGACGCGGATCCTCCCCCAGCTGGAGGACCGGCCCCTCTCGGTGATCAGGGTGCACCGGGGGTCGGACGCGTTCATGCAGAAGAACGTTCCGAAGTACACGCCCGACTTCGTGCAGACCGTCTCGCTGTGGGCGGAGGCGTCGAAGCGCGAGGTGTCGTACGCGCTCTGCAACGACCGCAAGACGCTGCTGTGGTTCGGCAACCAGCGGGCCATCGAGTACCACCCGGCCTTGGTGCGGATGGAGGACCCGGCGCACATCACGCACCTGGTGCTCGACCTCGACCCGCCCGAGGGCGACGAGTCGTTCCGCAAGGCGGTGCTCGCCGCCCAGCTCGTACGTCAGGCGCTCGACGAGGTCGGCCTGGCCGGCGCAGTCAAGACGAGCGGCGCGAAGGGCGTGCACGTCTTCGTGCCCCTCGACGCCAGCGCCTCGTTCGACGACGTCGCCACCTCGGCCCGCGCCATCGCGGCCCGTGCAGCAGCCATCGACCCGGCGGTGGCGACCACCGCCTTCGTGAAGGACGAGCGCGAGGGCAAGGTGTTCGTCGACTCGACCCGGGTCGGTGGCGCGACCGTCATCGCCGCCTACAGCCCCCGGGTCCGGCCCGGCGTGCCGGTGTCGTTCCCGGTGGGTTGGGACGACCTCGGCTCTGTCTCTCCGCGCGGCTTCACCGTGCACAATGCGCTCGAGCTCCTCTGCGACCGCGACCCGTGGGCCGAGCAGATGCCGGCCCCGCAGGCGCTCCCCGCCGAGCTCGTCGAGGAAGGGCACGCGATCCCTGTGGCGCGGGTGCAGGCGATGCACGAGGGGAAGCGCCGGGCCCGGGCCAAGCGCGGCTGAACGGCAGCGGCGCTCAGCGGACGGCGTGGGCGGCCCAGCCGAACTCGTTCGAGCGCACCTCCACCGACGTGAAGCCGGCGGCCCCGAGGCGGGTGCCGACGGTGGCGGGGTCGACCGGGTTGTAGGTGTCACCGCCGTGGAACGCGGCGAGCTCCTCGCTGGCGACGCTGTCCGAGGCGACGAACAGCCCGCCGCGATGCAGCACCCGACCGACCTCGGCGAAGAGGCGGTCCTGCTGCTCGGCGGTGGGGACGTGGTGGAGCATCGTGAACGAGACCGCGCCGGTGAACCGCCCGTCGTCGAAGGGGAGCGCGGTGGCGTCGGCGTTGACGACCTCGACGTTCGTCCCCGCCAGCCGCTCGGCCAGCGCCGCCGCCAGCGCCTCGTCGATCTCGACAGCCGTCATCTTCGGCAGCTCGACCCGCAGGAGGTCCGTCGTCAGCCCGGGGCCGGGGCCGACCTCGAGCACGTCGTCGCCCAGGCGGCCGTCGGCGAGGGCGTAGGGGATGATGAGGTCGCGCAGGGCGTCGCGCCACGCGTCGCTGGCGCAGAGCTCGAGGTGCTCGGTGTTCATGCCCGGACCGTACGGCGGCAGCCGCTGGCCGGGAAGGGCGTACCCTGACGTTCGATGTCGCCGGACGGACAGCTGCCGCCCGCGCTGGTCGTGGACCTCGCCGCCCGGGACGGCTTCGACTTCCACCAGCACCCGGCGCACCAGCTGACGCTCGCCACGCGTGGCGTGCTCGTGATGGCGGTGGAGGAAGCGGCGTGGGTGCTGCCGCAGTCGCGGGCGCTGTGGATCCCGTCGGGCATCAGCCACGCGGTCGAGGCCAGCGTCGACACGACCATGGTCGGCCTCTACATCGATCCCGAGCGGTGCCCGCTCACGTTCGAGGCTCCGACCGTGGTCGACGCCGGCGGGCTGCTCCGCGCCCTCGTCGTCCACCTGAGCGACCGGCGCCTGCCCGAACCGGACCGGGCTCGCGCCGAGGCCGTCCTGTGGGACCTCATGGACCCGCTGCCGGTCGCGGCCCTGCCGTTGCCCATCCCCACCGACGAGCGGGCCCGGCGCCTCACCGACGCGCTGCTCGCCGACGTCACCGACCCGCGGTCGCTGGCCGAGTGGGGCCGGGCCGTCGGCGCCAGCGCCCGCACGCTGGCCCGGCTCTTCGTGGCCGAGACGGGCATGGGC
>JACDCH010000113.1 GCA_013694495.1 Acidimicrobiia bacterium
GTCGCCCACTCGCCGTCGGCGCGGTCGCGGAACGGGCGGGTGCAGATCGTCCGCACGGCCGCCGCCGACAGCCCGTTCTCGGCGGCCCGCTCCAAGAGGAGGCGGGCGAGCGTGGCGGCGCCGTCGACCTGCCCCCACATCCAGTCGTTCGCCCGCCAGCGCTCGTCGAGGAAGGCGGCGAAGTTGCTGAGCTGGTTGCCGGCCAGCTTCGACGCCGGGTCGATGTGGCGGGACTCGCTGCGAGGGAGCGCCGGGAGGTGGCGCAACGTCGTGAAGCGGGGCACGTCCGGGGCCGGCGCCGGCCCCCGTTCCGGCCACCGGAAGTCCGCCGCCAGCGGCGTGTCGGCGGTGCCCGACAGCGTCAGGTACCGGATGACGTCGAGGCTGCCGGTGGGGGCACCCCGGTGCAGCACAAGGAGGGCGACGTCGATGCCGTCGAGGACGGCGAGCGCCTCGTCGACCGCACCGGCGGCGGAGGCGTCGGCGGCGGCTGCGACCGCGGGGATCAGGCGGCGGAGGGTGCCGGCGAGCTCGCCGGTGCAGACGTCGGGGACCGGGTCGGGGTCGGCGGCCCGGATCGCCAGGGCGTGGACGCCGATGGCCTGCCAGGCCGCAGCCACGTCGGCCCACACGGGGGTGAGGAGCCGGCGGCGCACGGCGAGCAGGCGCGCCGCCAGCGCCGCGGCCGTGGGATCCCGATCGCGGGGGCCGACCCCGGCGAGCGTCTCCTGGTTGAGGTTGCTGGCGTCCACGTACGCCGCGTTGCGCAGCGCGTAGAGGCCGCGCTTCGCCGCGCCCAGCTCCTCGCTGGGCCCTTCGAGCCGGCGCTCGACGTCCCGGGCCCATTCGATGAGGAGCGACGCCGTGCGGATGGGGCTCGACCACGGGCGGGCCGATGCGGCCGCCAGGGCCGGCAGGCCGTCGCGCCCCGCCCACCGGGCCAGCGCCGTGGTCAGCGCCGCCGCCAGCTCGGTCCGGAACGCGGGTGAGCACCGCCGGAGGAACGGCACCGGCTCGACGGCCGGCACACAGGCGTCGAGGTGGTCCCACGGGTCGACCAGCAACCCGACGAGCCGTTCGGCGTCGAGCTCCGGCGCGACGACGGGTGGGGGTCCGACCCCCGCCTCGACGGCCGCGCAGTGGCCCTGGAGGACGCGGGCCCGGTCTCGCAGCAGGCGGGCGACCCGCCGGTTGTGGTCGTCGAGGGCGCGGAGGTCCTCGGCCAGCGACTTCGTGCGCAGCGACTTGGCCGCCGAGCGGGCGACGTCGAGGGGGCGGGCGCCGAACCGCAGCATGGCGAGGAGCGCCTGCTCGGCCTTGGTCGCGGCGGCCGCGTCCTGGGTGCCGGGGCTCGGGTGCAGGTACAGCAGCACCCGCTCCGTGGGCCCGTCGGCCGGCGCCGACTCGATGGCCCGGGCCGCCTTCCCCACGGGCATGTTGTCGACGACGCCGCCGTCGTAGAGGAAGAGCGGCACGGGTCGGGTCGGCCGGAATTCCACCTTGGCCACGAGCTTCCCGTCGGCCGGTTCCGGCGTGAAGGCGACCGGGAAGGAGGCGGTCGAGCGCGCCGCCAGGGTCAGGTCGTCGACGAGCGCGCGCCGGGCGGGCTGATCGCCGGCGACGAAGTCGGAGTGGCGGTGCTCGGCAGGGGACGTGGCCTCGAGGCGGTGCCGCAGCCGGATGACGCCGTCGATCCGCTGCTCGACGACGGGCGCGTTCGGATCGGTGACCACCACCGTCTCGGTGGGGACGACGGAGCTGACCGACAGCAAGATCTCGAAGCGGTCGACCGCGGTCGTGGTCGGCGGCGCCGGCGCGGCCGTCGCCGGCTCGAGCAGCCCGGCGAGCTGCTCCCGGAGGCGCTCCTTGAAGTACTCGCCGTCGAGGATCGACAGCTGGGTCTTCGGTCCGGCCGGGCGAAGGAGGTTCTGGAAGTCGGCGGCGCGCAGCCAGACGTCGCGCAGCCCGTCGACCGGTCGGTCGGCGGCCATGGCCGCGCCGAGCAGGACGGCGTTGAGGCCGCCGGCGCTGGCGCCGGACAACACGTCGACCTCGATGCGCTCGTAGCCGAGCTCCCGGGCCAGCGCACCCAGCGCCGTCAGCTCGGCGGCCGGCGCGCCGCCGGCGACCTCGCGGCGGAGGCGGTCGATCTCCTGGACCGCGCCGCCGATCCACACCGACAGGCTGACTCCGCCGCGCATGGCCAGCGCGAGCCGGAGCGTGGCGGCCGCGCTCACGGCGCGGTCAGCTCCCCTTCGACACGACGTTCGACACTGGCGCGGTCTCCCCGCTGCCCGGCCCCCCGGAGCTGCGACCGGACCCTATGCCGCGCTGCTCAGCCGCGGCTCTCGAACCACGCCACCGTGCGCTCCAATCCCGTGCGGAGGGGGAGGGGCTCGGCGTCGGGGAACAGCGCGCGCAGCGACGCCTGGTCGGCCTGGGAGTGGGGGACGTCGCCGGCGCGCAGGGGATGGTGCTCGCGCTCGAGCGGGCGGCCGAGCACGGCCTCGAGCTCGGTGATCAGCTCCAGCACCGTGACCCGGCTCCCGAAGGCGAGGTTCACGGGTCGGTCGTGGGCGACCCGGCGCACGGCGGCGTCGGCCAGGACGTCGGCGACGCTGCCGACGAAGGTGAAGTCGCGGCTCTGGTGGCCGTCGCCGTGCACCGGCAGGGGCCGGCCCGCCAGCGCGGCGTCGACGAAGGCCGGCACGACCGCGGCGTAGTCGTGGCCGGGGGCCTGCAGCGGTCCGAACACGTTGAAGAAGCGGAAGGCGAGCACCCCGAGCCCGTAGCTCGAGCCCCACGCCAGCGCGTAGGCCTCGGTGGCGAGCTTGCTGGCGGCGTAGGGCGACAGCGGCATGGGCGCCAGGTCCTCGTGCTTCGGCAGCTGGGGGTTGGCGCCGTACACCGACGACGACGACGCCACCACGATGTGGGCCACGTCCACCCGCCGCATGGCCTCGAGCACCTCGGCCGTGCCCGTGGCGTTGGTCCGGTGGCTGGCCATCGGGTCGGCGACCGACTTCGGGACCGACGGGCGGGCGCCCAGGTGCACGACCGACCACGCGCCGGTGAGGACGTCGTCGAGGGCGGCCGGGTCGAGGATCGTGCCCTCGACGAGCTCCGCGCCGACGCCGTCGAGGTTGCTGCGGCTGCCGGTGGAGAGGTCGTCGAAGGCGACGACGTCGTGGCCGCCCGCGACCAGCACCCGGCACAGGTTGGCCCCGATGAACCCGGCCCCACCGGTGACGACGATCCTCACGCTCGCCGCCCTCCCCGAACGAGCTCGCCGGCGCTGCCCTGATCATCGCGCCGCCGGCTGCTGCGGGGCTCCGACGCGAGCGAGGCGCGGGTCATGGCGCCCGGACCGTACTGGTTGGACGGCGGCCGCTGGGCGCCCGCGGCCTCGCCCGGCGTCGGAACTTGGTGGCTCCTGCTCCCGATCGGCTCTCTAGACTAAGTCCATGACTAAGCCTGTCTCCGTCGTCGGGGTGCACGAAGCGAAGACGCACCTCTCGCGCCTGCTGGCCAGGGTGGCGGCCGGCGAGGAGATCCAGATCGCCCGGCGGGGGGAGGTGGTGGCCCGCCTGGTGCCGCCGCGAGAGCGGAGCCCGCGCCGCCTGGGGGTGGACGAGGGCCGGTTCACCGTCCCCGACGACTTCGACGGTGCCCTCCCGGCCGAGCTGCTCGACGCGTTCGAGCGCAGCCTGTGAGGTTGCTGCTCGACACCCACGTGTTCCTGTGGGCCAACGCCCAGCCCGGTCGTCTCGGGACGGCGCGCCCGCTCCTCGAGGACGAGCGCAACGAGCTCCTCGTCTCGGCGGCGTCGTCGTGGGAGATCGCGATCAAGTTCGGCCTCGGCCGGCTGCCGCTACCCGAGCCGCCGGCCCGATGGGTGCCGAGCCGGCTTCGCGCCCTGGGCGCGACGGCGTTGCCCGTCGAGCACGCCCACGCGCTGGCCGTCGGCGAGTTGCCGGCGCTGCACCGCGACCCGTTCGACCGGCTGCTCGTGGCCCAGGCGACCATGCTCGGCATCCCGATCGTCACCGGCGACGAGACCATCGCCCGTTACGAGGTCGAGGTGATCCACGTCGGCTGACCGGCGACGTGCAGACGCATTGGCGAAGAGCGAGTCGAGGGCGTTTCGGCTCGCCGTGGCGGAGGTCCAGGTCACCCTGAACCGGATCGTCCGCGGTCTCACGGGTTGACCGGATCGGTCACGACGAAGCGGTTGCCGCGTCCGAGCAGCGACCCCGCCGCTGCCGCGGCGACCTACGCGCCGGCGAAGAGCGCGTCGATGGCGAGCTCGAACCCCGGCAGCTGGGTGGAGGTGAGCACGTCGCCGGGCACCAGCTCGGCGTCGTCGTCGGTCGCGAACTGCCGCACGACCACCATCTCGTTTCGGTGGTCGACGAGCCACAGCTCGGGCAGGCCGGCCTCCCGGTAGCGGTCGCCCTTGCGCCCGAGGTCGAGGTGGCGGGTGCCGGGCGAGAGCACCTCGACCGCCAGGTCGGGCGGGCCGTCGTAGCGGGCGCCGTCGCCCGGGCCCGTCGCCATCCACCAGACGTCGGGCTTCAGGACGGTGGCCGGGCCCATCACCCAGTTGCCGCCCCAGCCGACCTCGCCGTGGCCTTCGGGTGAGTCGATCCACCGGTCGAGAGCGCGGAAGACCCGCGCGCACAGCCGCTGGTGGCGATGGGTGGCGTCGTTCACGAAGACCTCGCCGTCGATGAGCAACACGCCCGGGCGTTCCGGGCCGGCGAGGAACTCGTCGACGCCGACGAGGTCTGCGGTCGCCTTCTCCACGTGGCGGACGACGGGCGCCATCCATCGAACGGTAGGGGTTGCGTCGGGGCCCGGCAAGGGCCGGCGCCGGCTTCAGGCCCCACCGGTAGCCTCGCTCCTCCCCCATGAGCGCCCCGTCCTCCCTCCGCGACCTCCCGATCAAGCTCCGCGACGACCCGGCCGTGCTCCGGCTGCTGGGCCGGTCGAGCGCGGTGCTGTCGGTGCCCGACCACGGGCGCGCCTACGTCATCGCGGGGCTGGCGGCGAGCAGCACCCGGCGCCCGTTCGTGGTGGCGGTGCCCACCACCGCCGACGCCGAGCGCCTCTACCGCGACCTGCAGACCTACCTCGGCGACGTCGAGCTCTTCCCGGCGTGGGAGACGCTGCCCTTCGAGCGGGTGAGCCCGAACGTCGAGACGATGGGTCGGCGGATGCGGACGATCCACCGCCTGCACCACGACCCGCCGGCGGTGATCGTGGCGCCAGTACGCGCCCTCGTGCAGCGCCTCGGCCCCCACCTCGAGGACGTGCAGCCGATCACGATCCACCCCGGTGAGCGGCGCGACCGCGACGACCTCCTCGCCAGCCTCGTCGGCGTCGGCTACCGCCGCGAGGAGCAGGTCGAGCACCGGGGCGAGGTCGCGGTGCGCGGGTCCATCGTCGAC
>JACDCH010000173.1 GCA_013694495.1 Acidimicrobiia bacterium
CCCGGAGGCCCGGACGACTTCCCGCGGCTGGTGCAGGGGATCTCGGGCGCCTTGGCGGAGGGGATCGCCTCGTCTCGCAGCGTCAGCTTCCTCTGGGCGATCCGATGGAGGGTCGGGGCACTGGTCGGGTTGGACAGCGTGGACGCGGGCCTCGGGTCCAGGGTGCCGACGCTCCGCGACCGGTTGCCGGCCGATCTGCGTGATGGCCCAACCGGCCCCGGACTTCAACGCTTCACGTCGCTCTATCTGGTCGGCGACGAGTGGGCCGCAGAGATCGCCAACCGAACCGTGCACGGAGTCATGCACCTGGGCTGGGTCCCGGACGGTGCCGGCGCCTACCGCGGCCAGATGGCCGTCTTGGTGAAGCCGAACGGTTTCCTCGGGGCGGCCTACATGGCTGCGATCAAACCGTTGCGGCACTTGATCGTCTACCCAGCGATGCTGCGACAGATCGAACGGAGCTGGCGGACACCAACGCCAGAGCCGGCGCCGACCATCTAGAAGCCCGAGCCGGTTGGGCATCTCCCTGCCGGGCGGACGGGTGGTTATGACGCTTGCTGGTACTGCTGTTCCCACTCGATGGGCGGGACGTGCTTGAGGGTGCTGTGAAGCCTCGTGGTGTTGTACCAGTTGATCCACCGGAAGATCGCCCGGCGGGCCTCGGCCCGGGTCGCGAACTCGCGGCCTTGGAGGCACTCGCGCTTGAGGCTCTCCCAGAACGACTCGGCCACCGCGCTTCTCCTATCTACTCTTGTTTCTATAGTAGAGTCGGAGAAGTGACGGACCGCAAGTCCTACCGGCAGTTCTGCGGGCTCGCTCGATCGCTCGACCGAGTCGGCGATCGCTGGGCGCTGCTCATCGTGCGCGAGCTGCTGCTCGGTGGCCGGAGCTTCCGTGAGCTCGAGGAGGCGCTCGCCGGGATCAGCCCATCGCTGTTGACCAAGCGCCTCAACGAGCTGGCCGAGGACGGCCTCGTCATGCGCAACGACGCCCCGCCGCGCTCAAAGCGCGTCGACTACCGCCTCACCGACGCCGGCCGATCGCTCGAACCCGTGATCGTCGCGCTGATCCTCTGGGGCACAACGTGGATGCTTGCCGGTCCCGGTGAGGACCGCGTCGATGCGCGGTGGGCACCGCTCGCGCTGCAGGCACTGCTCGACGGCGATGCTTCGCCCCGCGGGTGCGTCCATCTCGATGTCGACGGCAGAGCCGTCACAGTCCGCACCAGCGGCGGACGGCGACGGGTGGCGGCTGGCCACCACGGAAGACCCGACGCGACCGTGTCCGCCCCGCTGCCGATCCTTCTCGCGATCGCGACGAAGGCCGTGTCACTGGGAGCGGCGGGCGTCGCTGTCTCAGGCGACACTGCGATTGCCAACGCGCTCCTCACCACGAAGGCGGCGGCGAAGCGGTGACCCCCGAGCTCGCCACCCTCGTGCGCCACCAGCTCACGGCGACCGCGTCCGTCGCATGGGGTCCAGGGCGAGCGCCGCGAACTTCCGAGACATCGCCGAGTACTGCGACGGCTGGAGGCCCTTCGAGCATTCGGCAAGACGATCGGGAAGCTCCCTGCGTTGCGCGCCGCATTCGAGCACGGCGGTCGCGACCCCGGCGCGGTGGACGTATCGGTCACGGTGCGGCCGACGTGGCCGCGTGCGCTGACGTTGCTTCCTCAAGCTGTGCGTCGCCGGTCGGCGAGGACAGCGGGGAGGCGGTGTGGGTCGTTGTGGTGCTCATGACTGGCTCGCGAACACGTGCAGGAGCGACCTGGTCGGTGGCATCGGCCGGCGCGGCATGGCCGCCGTGGCGGTGGGCGGGCGGTGCGTGCTTGGGGAGGTGCACGAAGGCGATGACGGTCGCCAGGGCTGCGAGGCCAGCGCCGACCCACAGCGATCCGCTCATCGAACTCACGAACGCGTCGCGGGCCGCGGCAGCGACGTCCGCGCCGCTGGCGCCGAGGTGGCGACTGGCCTCGAGCGCGGCGCCGAGGTTGTCGGTGACTGCGGCCCGGACGCCCTCGGGCAACCCGGCGACGGCGTCGAGCCTTCCGTTTAGGTTCGACGCGTAGGTGCTGGCGGCGACGCTGCCGATGACGGCGACGCCGAGGGCGCCACCGAGCTCACGAACCGTGTCGTTGACTGCGGATCCGACACCGGCGCGGGCCGACGGAAGCGTGGACATGATGAGGTCGGTCGCGGCGGGCATGGCGATGCCGGCACCGAGACCGAAGAGCAGCAGCCCGACGCCGGTGGGCACGTAGGACGTCCCGTCGATGAGCGCGGCCTGCACGGCGACGCCCGCAGCCGCGAACAGGGTGCCGGCAACGACGGCGATGCGACCGCCGACCTGACCGGCAGCGTGGGCGCCGACGCCGGTGCCGAGGATCATGCCGAGGGCGGCGGGAACGAGCGCGGCGCCGGCGACGAGCGGCGTGTAACTGAGGATGAACTGCAGGTACTGCGCCTGGAGGAACACCGTTCCGGCCATGGCGAAGAACAACATGGCGAGGGCGACGCTCCCGGCGGAGAACCCGCGGTTGGCGAACAGGCGCATGTCGAGCATCGGCTCGTCACGGCGCAGCTCCCAACGAACGAACATGGCGCCGGCCATCGCCGCGATCATGAAGCTCGTCATCGTCGAGCTCGACGTCCACCCCCGCTCGGGGCCTTCGATGATGGCGTACACCAGCGAGCTGACGGCGATGATCGACAGCAGCGCGCCGATCGGGTCGAGTCGTGTGGCGTTCGGGTCGCGCGAGTCCGGCACGAGGTGCATCGTCCCGACGAGCGCCAGCGCGAGCAGCGGTACGTTGATCCAGAACACCGAGCCCCACGAGAAGCTCCGCATCAGCATCCCGCCGACGATCGGCCCGAGTGCGATGCCGGCACCGCTCGCTGCGGTCCAGGTCGCGATCGCCGTCGCCCGCTCCCGCGGGTCGCCGAACGCGTTGACGAGGATCGACAGCGTCGTGGGCATGATGAGCGCCCCGCCGACGCCCATGACCCCCCGGCCGGCGATGAGCATCGTGGTCGACGCCGCGAGAGCGCTGGTGACGGAGCCGGCCACGAAGGTGAACAGCCCGGCGGCCAGGGCGTGGCGGCGGCCGAACCGGTCGCCGAGGCTGCCAGCGGTGAGCAGGAGCCCGGCGAACACGACCGTGTAGGCGGCGACGACCCACTGCAGCTCGGCGGCACTGGCCCCGAGGTCGCCGACCATCTGCGGTAGGGCGACGTTGATGATCGTGTGGTCGATGGACGTGACGAGCAGGGCGAGGACGAGCACGCCGAGGATCCGCCAGCGGTTCGGGTGGCTCGGCGAGGACTCGCCAAGGACTTGCTGGACAGGACGACCGTGCATGACTGCTCCCTTAGAATCGTTACGATGCTTCACCTTCGTGCAGCTACGTCACCAGATCATGCTCGAGACGAACTGTCAAGGGGTCATAACAAGCGTGATGACCTGTTACGCTTGCTTCATGCTCTCCGCCACGGCCCCCGATCCCGACGACAAGGCGCCGTCCCGGCGGGACCGGGTGCGGGCCGCGACGATCGAGGAGATCAAGACGACGGCAATGCGCATGCTCCGAGAGCACGGCGCTGACCTCCGATTCGCCGACATCGCCCGGGACATGGGAATGACCGCCCCGGCGCTCTACCGATACTTCGCCGATCGCGACGAGCTGCTCTCCGCCCTGATGGTCGACGGCTTCGCCGAGATGGCCGACGCGCTCACGTCCGCACTCGACTCGGCGGCGCCCGACGACCTCGCCGGGCGCATCCGCGCCGCCGCCATCGCGTACCGGGACTTCGCCAGGGCTGACCCGTCGCGATTCTCGCTGCTGTTCGGCCTGCCGAACCCGGGGTTCGGCAGGCACAGCGAGCACTCGTCAGGCCCGGCGGCCGGCGCCACCATGGCCGCACTCGAAGGTCTCGTGCTGAGCGTCGTCGAGCACGGCAAGCGCCCGACGCCCCTGGTTCGTGTCGTCGGCACGACGTGGGCCGACGAAGCGGGCACCATCGCACAACGAAACGACGGCACTCGCATCCCGGCCGACATCTACCAATCGCTGCTGCACTTCCTCGCGGCAGTCCACGGCTTCGCGTGCCTCGAGAACTTCGACCACCTCAACTGGGTCACCGAGCAATCGCGAGACGAGCTCTTCGACGCACAGATCGCACTGCTCGTCGTTGCGATGGGCGCCGACCAGTAGGTCGGCCAGCCCAGTGCGACGCCTGCCTACGGTTGGTGTCGGGCCGGTTCCGGCAGAGGATTTTCGCCGCTTCCGGCGCAGCTTCGCAGCGACGAGCTCGGTGCGCCGCTCGGTAGCCAGTGCTTCGCTTCGAGCCCTGGCTGCACGAGCTCGCTGCGGGTCTTGAGGCCTTCGGCTTCGAGCGCGACGTAGCCGCAGGATCGGTGCGAGACCTACGGACAGGTGAGGTCGAACGAGATCTCCGAGGCGGCGACTCCGGTCGGCGGCGCGGAAGGCGTGGTGACCCCCTCCTTCACGCCGGTCCCGAGGCCTGTGCATCCGGCGTACGCGCCCCGGCCCTCGGTCACTGTGTAGGCCCAGTCGCCGGAGGTCCCGACCTGGATGAACGGTGTCATCCTCGGCGTCATCTGGACCCGGCCCGAGAGCGAATCGGCGCCGGCCTGCATCGAGAAGGTGCCGAACGCAGAGCCGTGGTTGAAGGTGTATGTCTCGGTGAAGTCCCACAGCTGCTGGTCGGTGCCGACGCCCGACCCCGTGTACGTGGTGCCCTGAGGAAAGGACACCGACCAGTCGGTCAACTGGGTGACCAGCACGACATCGAGCTGCCTCGCCGTGGTGGCGTGCGCCGGCACCGCCCAACCGACCGTGAGCGCAGCTGTGGCGAGCAGGGGCGCGAGCAACATCCGACCACGAGAACCGACCACGTGCTGACCCCCCGATCACCCCGGTCGCCCTCCCGGCGACCGCGCACAAGCGTGCCTCGCGATATTCGACCTCGTTCGCCCGAGTCCTGCTGGCGTGACAAATTCCCGACGGTCAGGCACGACCATCCACCCGAAGCGCTGTTCACCACGCTCAGCTCCACCAGCATCGTCGGCCTTCTCCGCGTCCGCGGGCGCGCAACAGCCCGCGACGGAGAACGGCAGCGTCAGCCAGGTACCGGAGCACTGTCGCCCAGGGGCCACGATGTCCATCATGAACCGGGGGGTCTGCCGCGTGCCGGGTGACTCGACATGAGCCCGCATCTGTCGGGCGTCCGACCTATTCGACTGGACGGGTCTCGACGTCTACCGATCGTTCCCCCGGGTTCCGACCGTCGGGACCCGGAGGAAGCGCATCGGGATGCAGGATCGATCGCCGACTATCCGGCAATAGGTGACGCCGCGCGACGACCATGGAGCCGCGCGTTAGGTGGCAGCTCGACGCTCGCCTACGCGCCGATAGGCAGAGCCTGGAGCCGCACGACGCGTGGGATTCGGAGCGGGCGCCATCTTGCGTCCCCAATCAGGCACTTCGGGTGTGTCCGGTCGTGTCCCGAGCGGAAACAGGAGATGGAGCCTCGATCGCCTGACCGACTCGAAGTTCGTGGTCGTGCACTGGGACCAACGGCTGTCACGGTGCGTCGGCGGGCACCGCCGCGAGGGCCTGCTCGACGAGCGAGGCGATCACGCGGCCGGCGGCCGCGAGCGGTTCGACGCTGCGGTGGGTCCTGCTGAGCACGAAGGTGCCTTCGACTGTCGCTACGAACACTGTGGCGAG
>JACDCH010000176.1 GCA_013694495.1 Acidimicrobiia bacterium
GGCCGCAGCCAAGCTGCGCGCCGCCGTCGCCGCGCCGCTCCACGCCTACCTCCTCGTCGGCCCCGAGGGCTGGGGCGCCCGCTCGCTCGTACGGGCCTTCGCCGCCGACGTCCTGAGCGCCGGGCTCGACGACGACGACGCCGAACGGGTGCGCAAGCTCGTGCTCGAGGACAACTTCGCCGACGTCGTGCTCGACGTCGAGCGCGAAGGCAACGTGCTACGTATCGAGGAGGTGCAGCGCCTCATCGCCTTGGCCCACCGCCACCCGACCGAGGCCGAGCGCAAGGTCCTCGTCGTCCCCGGGTTCGACCGCGCCGGCGACCGGGCCTGGGCCCAGCTGCTCAAGGTGCTGGAGGAGCCCCCGCCGTCGACCATCTGGATGCTCCTGGCCGACGAGATCCCCGTCGAGATGGCCACCATCACCTCGCGTTGCGTGGTGGTCGACCTCGATCCGGTCCCGCCCGACCTCGTTGCCGATCGGCTCGTGGCAGAGGGCCACGACCGCATCTCGTCGGTGACCGCAGCTTCGGCCGCGGCCGGCGACCTCGGCCTGGCTCGGCTGCTCGTCGGCGACGAGCGCCTCGCCCTGCGGGTCGCGGCCTGGCGCTCCGTGCCCCGCCAGCTCGACGGCACCGGCCACAACGTCTGGCGGCTCGTGGCCGAAGTGCGGGCCGCCATCGACGACGCCCTCGCCCACGTGAAGTCGGAGTTCGACGCCGCCGAGCGCCAGCTGGCCGCGCACATCGACGAGCTCGGGCTCCCGAAGGGGCGGCTCAAGGTCATGGCCGACTCGCACAAGCGCCAGCTCCGCAAGGCCCGCATGGCCGAGCTCCGCCTCGGCCTGGCCACGATGGCCGCCGTCTACCGCGACGGCCTCGGCGAGCCCACCCTCGCCGGCCACCGCCCCGCCCTCGCCACCGCCGTGGCGTCGCTCGACGACACCTACCTCGCCCTCCTCGAGCGCAACGCGAACGAAGCCCTCCAGCTCCAGGCCCTCCTCCTCCGCCTCCCGATCCTGGCCTGACCGGCGCCGAGAGCTCCTTCGCCTCCCCCGACCGGCCTGAGGTACCGTCGTCGGCTCCCGCCCGGGTAGCTCAGTCGGTAGAGCAGCTCACTCGTAATGAGCAGGTCAAGGGTTCGATTCCCTTCTCGGGCTCCAACGTCCTGGTCACACGCTTGTGAGGGTTGTTGAAGGCGTCTGTCCGGCGGCGCGGGAGTAGTAGCGGGAGTAGTAGCTACCCGGACGAGTGGTCAAACGGGGGGCACAAGTCCTGCAGGGCCTCAAGTTGCACCGGTGAAATTGAGTACATGTCGCTACAAGCCATCATTGACGGCGGAGAGTGTTACCACCCCTTCAATGTCCCCGTGAGATATAGGGACTTGGCGGCCTAGGCTTTACTTCTTGTGGACGTCCAGAAGTTGCAGGGGAGCCCCGTCGGGGAACTCATCCCTGGTTGCGCGTTGATGTTGTAGTTCCAGTCGCCGTGGAAGTCATGGGGTGAGAGGGGTACGGCGGCGAGTTCGGCGTCGCTGATCTTGACGCCTTTGGGGTACCAGTTCGGGTCGTGGCCGGCTTGGATGGTGAGGCCGGTGCAGGTGGCGGTGGCGGAGATGAGCTCGACCATGGTGCGCAGGCTGACGAGCGGTTGTCCGCGCCAGTTCTTGGCGATGAAGCTCCACAGGCGATGCTCGATGTTCCACTTGCTCGTGCCGGGCGGAAAGTGGCAGACCGAGATCTCGAGGTTGGTGTCGTCGGCGAGGCGCTGCAGCTCGGTCTTCCACAGGCGCACGCGGTGGAAGGCGTCAGAACGAAAATTCCCACAACGGCAGGTGGCTGTGGAATAGTTGCCGGTGTGACCCGCGGACGGGACAAGACCATGCTGGTCGCGGTGATGGTCGCGACCCTCGTCCTGTCGATGGTGGCTTCGGAGGCAAGTGCTGCACCCGGACGAGCAGACGCGCTGTACGTCACCGAGAACGGGAGCGGACGCGTCCTGTCGGCCTCGGCGTCCGGCGACTCGGCCACGCAGCTGGCGAGCGGCCTCAACGCCCCCCGCGGCCTAGCGCTGCACGGAGACACGCTCTATGTGGCCGTCGCCACCGGCGTCGTGTCGATCCCTTCGTCCGGAGGCCAGCCGACGTTACTCAGCGCGCTGAACCAGCCCTTCGGAGTGGCCGTGGCCGGGAACACGCTGTACGTCACCGAGGCCGGCGCCGGACGCGTGGTGGCGATGCCGATCTCAGGCGGAAGCGCGACGCCGCTCCTCACAGGCCTGAAGGCGCCGCGCGGGGTGGCGGTGTCCGGGAACACGCTCTATGTCTCGGAGTCGGGCGCCGGACGCGTGCTGTCGGTTCCGACCTCAGGCGGCACCGCCACCACCGTCGCCGCGGGCCTGGTGAGCCCGTCCGGCGTCGCCGTGACCGGGAACACCCTCTACATCAGCGAGACCTTTGCCGGACGGGTGGTGACCGTCTCGACCAGCGGAGGTGCGGCAACACCCGTTGCGACCGGCCTGAACGGCCCGCGCGGCGTGGCGGTGTCCGGGAACACGCTCTTCATCGCCGAGTTCGGCGCCGGGCGGGTGGTGGCGGTTCCGACCTCCGGCGGCACGCCTACTCCCGTGCTCACCGGCCTCAGCGGCCCACCGAGTGTCACGGCTCGCTGTACGTGTCCACCACCTAGCGGATAGAGAACCCTCGCGCCAGGTCGCACACTTCATCTTCCGCCAACTCGTCGACCGTTTGCCGGGGCTGTAGAAGGTGGTGGCCTCCGCGGGTGCGCACGGTCACCTGCTGGTCGATGGTGACGATCGCCCGCCAGCCGTCGAGCTTCGGCTCGGCCGACCAGTAGTCAAGGTCATCAGCGGGCGGGCCGTAGCCGGCGAGCATCGGGGCGATGTCGGGCGCTCGCACAGACCTAGTGAACTCCCAGCCACGCCAGACCCCGAAACCTCTGGGAGATTCTCGCGGGCCCTACCTACTCAGCAGAGGGGCGTGGGGTCGGCACATGCCCCCGCCCCGTGTGGTGGCTGCTGGAGGGGAGGGGGGTATGCCCTGTATCTCCCTCGGGAGGGGTGCCTATGGCGGTGGAGGCGACGGAGGGTGCCCCCCTGGTCGGGAGTAGTAGCGGCCGGACCCTCTCGTACGTGTCGGGACGGTCAGCGGTCATCGAGCCCGATCGGCCTGCCGTTTCTAAGCGCTCGTGGACTCGCTCGGACAAGTCGCGGGGATTGAGCAGGTCAAGGGTTCGATTCCCTTCTCGGGCTCCAACGTCCTGGTCACAGCTTCGGAGGTGCCTCCGCAGCGATCAATCTCGCCGCTGAGTGTGTAGCGGAGCAGCGCAACCCGTCCCCTGTCTGTCAGGGTGATGTGAGACATCTGCGGTAGCCGATCATCGCTACAGGGCGAGACCAGGACTACGGAGAACCCGATGACCATGACGACTTCATCCTTGCTTGTGCGCGCCCATGATGGTGG
>JACDCH010000186.1 GCA_013694495.1 Acidimicrobiia bacterium
GTCGACGCCCGGCGACGGGCCCTCGTGCCGGGCTGGTTCCGATCGGTCGACGTGACCGACGACGTGGATCCCATGGCGCCGGCGCCGGTCCCCGAGCTCACGGAACCCGACGAGGACGCTGCCGCCATGGTCGTGTTCACGTCCGGGACGACCTCCCTGCCGAAGGCAGCCGTCCTCAGCCACCGGTCGGTTATGGCCAACCTCCACCAGCTGCTCGTACGAACGGGTCAGCTGCCGGGGGCCGAGGCGCGGCCCGGCGGCGTGCACTTGTGCACCCTCCCGCTCTTCCACATGTCGGGCATCCAGACGATCCTGCTGAACCTCGTGGCCGGGGGCCGGCTGGTGTTCCTCGACGGTCGGTTCGACGCCGGGCAGGTGCTGCAGCTGATCGCCGGGCAGTCGGTTACCGCCTGGGCCGCCATCCCGACGATGCTCGTCCGCGTCCTGGAGCATCCGGCGGTGGCGACCACCGACACGAGCAGCCTCCGATCGGTCGCCCTCGGCGGCGCGCCGGTGCCCGCCGGACTCCTCGCTGCGGCCGAGGCGGCCTTCCCGTCGGTGCGGCGCCGGACCGGTGAGAGCTACGGCAGCACCGAAGCTGGCGGCACCGTGGCCACCACGACCTTCGACCGCGAGAGCGGCACCACCGGACCCCGCGCCTTCCCGACGATCGACGTGGTGATCGACTGGCCCGAGGCGGACGGCCGCGGCGAGGTGCTCGTGCGGTCGGCCGCCCTCATGAACGGCTACCTCGGGGTGGCCGCCGCGGACCAGCCGATCGACGAGGACGGCTGGCTGCACACCGGCGACCTGGGTCGCATCGACGAGCACGGCATCCTCCACATCACCGGACGGGCCAAGGACCTCATCATCCGCGGCGGGGAGAACATCAGCCCGACCGCCGTCGAGGACGCCGTCCGCGACCATCCGTCGGTCCTCGACGTCGTCGTGATCGGCATCTCCGACTCCACCTGGGGCGAGGTCGTGGGCGCGGTGGTGCGCTTCCGGGACGACCGCCCCGCACCCACCGACGACGAGCTCCGCACGCACGCCGCGAGCCGGGTGGCGCGGTACGCGGTGCCGACCCGCTGGTTCCGCACCGGCGAGCCCTTCCCCCTCACCGACACCGGCAAGGTTCGACGAGACGAGGTGCGATCGACGTGGACGTGACCACGACCGAGGAGTTCCGCTCCGAGGTCATCGCCTGGGTCGCCGAGCGGTACCCCGACGCGCTCCGCTCGGCCGAGGTCGACGCCGACGAGGCGTACCTCGGAGGGACGACGGCAACGTTCCCGTCACACGCCGCCCGGCGCTGGATGGACGAGATGTCCGAGCGGGGCTGGGTCGCACCCACCTGGCCGGCGCACCTCGGCGGTGCCGGGCTCGACCCGGCCCGCGCCCGGGTGCTGGCCGAGGAGCTGGCCCGCGCCGGCTGCCGGCCACCGCTCGTGTCGGTGCACGGGCTGGGCATGATCGGTCCCGCCCTCCTTGAGTTCGGGACGCCCGAGCAGCAGGCGCGCTTCGTCCCCGACATCGCCGCCGGACGCGTCCGCTGGTGCCAGGGGTTCAGCGAGCCCGGGGCCGGGTCCGATCTCGCCGGGCTCTCGACCCGTGCCGTCCGCGACGGGGACGAGTACGTGGTGACCGGCCAGAAGGTGTGGACGAGCTTCGCCGACGAGTCCGACTGGATCTTCGCCATCGTCCGCACCGATCCGGCCGCGCCGAAGCGGGACGGGTTGTCCTTCCTGCTCGTCGACCTCCGATCGCCGGGCATCGAGGTCCGGCCGATCGCGCTGATCAGCGGGCGGTCGGAGTTCTGCGAGGTCTTCTTCGACGGCGTTCGGGTGCCGGTCAACCAGCGCTTGAGCGACGAGGGCCAGGGCTGGGCGGTCACCCGCTTCATCCTCGGAAAGGAGCGGCAGCTACTCGGCCAGAACACCGGCTTCGGCGGCGGCCGCCTCGGTGCTCGCGAGCTGATCGGGCTCGCGCGTCGCCGGCGCGGATGCCCCGCCGGAACCTTGCCCGATGCGGCCGTGAGGTCGGCGCTGGCAGAGGCCGACATCGAGGAGGAGTGCGCTCGTGCGCTGGTCCGCAACGCCGGCGGACGCTCGCCAGGTGCTGGGCCGCTCCACCCGTCAGTGGTGAAGCTGACGATGTCGGCGATGATGCAGCACCAGGCCGATCTGGCCGTCGAGCTGTCCGGCCTCGGCGGGCTCGGGTGGGACGGCGACGCGTACGGCGACGACGAGCTCGCCGTCGCTCGCGACTACCTCTACTCGAAGGCGTGGACCATCGGCGGCGGGAGCTCCGAGATCCAGCGGAACCTCATCGCCCGCCAGGTCCTCGAGCTGCCGCACCTCGGACCGGAGGAGCCCTGACCATGGCGACCACCACCGAGGAGCGACTCGAGCTCGCGACCGCTGCCCGCCGGCTCTGCCGCGAGCGGTTCGGCGCGGCTGCGGTTCGTCGTCTCCGTGACGACCCCCCGCCGGCCGGCGAGGCGGAGACCTGGCCGGAACTGGCCGGACTTGGCTGGACCGGACTGCTCGTCGACCCCTCCCTCGGTGGATCGGGCGCGGGCATGGCCGAGGTTGTCGTCGTGCTGGCCGAACTCGGGCGGGTCCTCGCCGTCACCCCGATGCTCGCCAGCGCCGTCGTCGCCGTCACCGCCCTGTCAGCCGCCGGCGCACCCGAGCCGTTCCGCGCCCGCCTCGAGGAGCTCGCCCGGGGCGAGTCCGTCGTCGTCGTCGCTCACACCGAGGGTGACGAGTTCCAACCGGCGGAGCAGGCGCCGACCGCGGTCACGGCCACGCGGGTCGACGACGCCTGGCGGGTGGTGGGCACGAAGCGGTGGGTCCCGTTTGCGCCGGCCGCTACGCACCTGCTCGTCACCGCCACCACGAACGCGAACGAGGGCGCCTTCGCCGGCGTGCTCGTCGACGCCGCCGACCGGGGTGTCGGCCTGGTGGCCGGCCGCTCGCTCGACGGCCACCCGATCGCCCATGTCGACCTCGACGTGGTGGTGCCGATCGAACACGTGGTGGAGGACATCCGGCCCGGGCTCGACCTGGCTCACCAGAGGGGCTTCGTCGCTCTCGCCGCGACCATGGCCGGCGGGCAGCGCCGGGCTCTCGAGCTCACCACCACCCACCTCCGTGAGCGCATCCAGTTCGGCGTGCCTATCGGCGCGTTCCAGGCGCTCCAGCACCGCGCCGCCGACCTGCACTGCGAGGTGGAGCGATCGGACGCGATCGTCGCGCGCGCCGCGCGGTCGATCGACCAGGACGCGACGAAGGCCCGCCGGGCGGTCCACGCGGCCATGGTCACCGTCGCTCGGTCGTATCTCCGGACCGCGGAGGAGGGGATCCAGCTGCACGGCGGGATCGGGATGACCGACGAAGCCGAGATCGGGTTCCACCTGAAGGCGGCCCGGGTCGCGCAGCTCACCCTCGGTGATCCCTCCCATCATCGCGACCGGTTCGCCACGGCCAGCGGCTATTGACCCAAGGAGCACACGTGGACTACCAGCTCATCGACTTCGACACGCACTACTACGAGCCCCTCGACGCGTACACCCGCCACCTCGACCCGAAGATCCGCAAACAGCGGCGGGGCGTGGAGATGGTGACCACCGGCGGGCGCACGTACGCATCGATCGGCGGGCGGCTCTCGAACTTCGTCCCGAACGTGACGTTCAACCCGGTGGCCGGCCCCGGGAGCCTGGAGGCGTACTTCCGGGGCGAGGCCGACGGCGGTCGGGCCCGAGAGCTCGCCGATGTCGTCCCGCTCGACCCGTCGTACCAGGAGCGGGTGCCGCGGTTGGCGGTCATGGCCGAGCAGGGGGTCGAGGAGTGCGTCCTGCTCGCCACCTTCGCCTACGGCATCGAGGAGGCCCTCTGCGGCGACGTTGAAGCGATGCACGCCACGATGGAGGCCTTCAACCGCTGGTTGCACGAGGAGTTCGGATTCACCGGGCCGACCATCGCCGCGCCGATGATCCCGATGAGCGACGTCGAGCGGGCCTGCGCCGAGCTCCGTTGGGCGCTCTCGGAGGGCGCTCGGGTCATCGCCCTCACGCCCGGTCCGGTCCGGCTGGCGGGCGGCGATCGCTGCTCGCCGGCCCATCCCCGGTTCGACCCGTTCTGGCAGATCGTCGAGGGCGCCGGAGTCACCGTCGCCTACCACGCCGCCGATGCCGGGTACTTCCGCTACTTCAAGGACTACGGCGACCCGGCGGACTTCAACCCCTTCTCCTCGGCGATGAAGCTCGGGAGCCTTTGGGCCATCGACCGGCCCATGCAGGACATGGTCGCCGTGCTTGTGATGCAGAAGCTCTTCGACCGGTTCCCGAACCTGCGGATCGTCTCCGTCGAGCAGGGGATCGACTGGCTGCCCGTCGTCCTCGACCGGCTGACGAAGCAGTACAAGCGGCGGCCCTGGATCTTCGCCGAGCCGCCGGAGGAGACGCTGCGCCGCCACCTCTGGGTCTGCCCCTTCTGGGAGGACGATGTCACCGCGCTCATCGACGTGGTGGGGGTCGATCACGTAGTGTTCGGCTCCGACTGGCCCCACCCCGAAGGCGTCGCCGAGCCCCGCGACTTCACGAAGTACTTACCGACCCTCGACGACGCGGACCTCCGGAAGGTGATGCGGACGAACGCCGGGTCACTCCTGACGCTGCAGCCCTGAGGGAGCGAGTCCAGCACCGTGCGATCGTCCACGCGGGCGCCGCTTGTCAACGCCGTTGTCAATGCAACGCCGACTCACAAAGGTCCCAGGCTCAAATCCTGCCCCGCCACCATCTGAGGTGAGGGAGTCAGGCCCGGTCCGGCGGACCGGGCCTCTTGCTGTCGGGGCTCCACCTCGAGCGGGTCTTCCGAACGGCTGATCTACGGGGCGCGGAGATCGGTGCGTGAGCGGCGAGGCTTAGGGGGTGAACCGGACTGATCGGTTGTATGCGCTGGTCGAGGAGCTTCGGGCCGTCGCTCCTGCTTGGCGGTCGGCGTCGTGGTTCGCAGAACGGTTCGAGGTCTCGAGTCGTACGATCGAGCGGGACCTGTCGGCGTTGCAACAGGCCGGGGTGCCGATCTTCGCCACTTCCGGTCGTCGCGGCGGGTACGCGATCGATGTTCGCCACACGCTCCCACCGTTGAACTTCACTGCGGCGGAGGTCGCCGCGGTGGCGACCGCTCTCGCGGCAGAGTCGTCCACGCCGTTCACCCATGCCGGGCGAAGCGCGTTGGGCAAGATCTTGGCGGTCCTGGCCGAGGTCGACGCGGAGGGGACCCGCCAGCTGGCGGCGAGGGTTCGTCTCTTCGAGCCGGGTCCCATCAGACATGTGGCGTCGGCGGCAGTGGAGCTCGCGATCGTCACCCAGCGGGTCCTGGACATCGACTACTCCGACAAGACCGGTGAGGTGACGACCCGAAGCATCGAGCCGTTGGCGGTGCTGGGAGTGCAACCGCACTGGTATGTGTGGGCTTGGTGCCGCCTTCGCCACGACGTTCGAGCATTTCGACTCGATCGGATCGCCGGAGCGGTCGTTCGTGACGAGAAGGTTCCGGATCGAGGCTTCGACCCGGCCGACATCGAGCTGACCGACCTGATCTCACGAGGCATTCTCGGCCACTGAACAACTTCTCCAGGTTCTCGGAAAGACCGACACAACTTGTCGCCGGAGAGGCGCATGGTGGAGTCCATGAGCAGTTCGACTCCGGGAGACCGGCGCACGGATAGATGCGGCGCAGCCGATCCCCATGCGGTGACCGACGTCGGCGAGCTGACAGCGCTCCTCGGCGAGGCACCCAGCTTCGTGCGGGCCAAGCTCGGTGATCGGCTCGATGACCCAACCCGGGCGTTCGTGGCTCTGTCGCCCTTGCTGTTCGTGGCGACCACGGATGACGAAGGATGTCTCGACATATCTCCGAAGGGTGACGAGCCGGGCTTCGTCCAGGTTGCCGACGAGACGACGTTGCTGATC
>JACDCH010000196.1 GCA_013694495.1 Acidimicrobiia bacterium
GGGCGTACGCCGCCACCTCGCCGGCCGCCACGCGCTCGCCGAGGTGCAGGGCGGGCACGCCGCCCCGACGGCACCCGAGCGTGAGCTGCCAGAAGGCGAGATCGCCGCGCGCCGGGAGCACGCTCACCACGGCGTCGTCGTCCCGCACGCCGGCCCGCTCGAGGGCGCGGCGGCCGAGGTCGGCGAGCCGGTCGAGGTCGACGGCCGAGCTGGCCACCACCACGCCCTCGTGGTCGTCGAAGTGGATGGCGCGGTACGCGGGCTCGATGCGGTCGTCGACGAACCGGCCCTGCCGGCCCGTCGCGCGGGCCCACCGCCAGCGCCACCGCAGCGGCGTCGCCTCCAGCCCGGCCGCCGTCGGTCGCAGCACCGACTGGATGCCGTCGACAGTCTCCAGCGCCACCGGCGGGAGCCGCCCGAGGTCGCCCAGCTCACGGACGCCGCGCGCCCCGAGGCCGCACGAGTCGAGGCGCGCCGCCTCGGTCGTGGAGAACGGGTGCACCTCGTCGGCGAGGTACCGGGCCAGGCCGCGCCGCTGACCGGCGCGCAGGCGCTCGGGCGCCAGTCGGTCCGGATCGGGCACCTCTGGAACGTAGGCGACGGGGCGTACCCGTCCCGGCGCCGGCGTCGCATTAGGTTCAGGAGACGTGAGCGACGCGGGCCCGACACCGATGCGACGGCGGTCCAGACCCCGGTCCACCCGGTTGGCATGAGCCAGCTCCGCCTGAACCCCCTGACCGGGCGGTGGGTCACCCTCTCGACCGATCGGGCCATGCGCCCCGGGGGCTTCGCGCCGCGCAACCCGAGCGTGGAGTCCGAACCCGGCCGTCCGTGCCCGTTCTGCCCGGGCCACGAGGAGTCCACGCCGCCGGCGCTCGAGACCTACGGCCAGGAGGGCCAGTGGCTCGTGCGGGTGGTGCCGAACCTCTATCCCGCGTTCGAAGGCGACGAGGCCCTCGCCGCCGAGCACCTCGGTCCCGTGTTCACCCAGGCCCGGGCCAGCGGCATCCACGAGGTGCTCGTGCTGGCGCGCGAGCACGACAGCCACTGGGCCGACATCGGCGAGCGCCAGGCCGGCCTCGTCATGGCCGCGCTGCGCGACCGGTTCGAGGAGCACGCCCGCCGCCCGAACGTGCGCTACACGCAGGCCATCGTCAACCACGGCCGCGAGGCCGGGGCGTCCATCGCCCACCCGCACGGGCAGCTGCTGGGCATGCCCTTCGTGCCGGGCGAGCTGGCCGAGGAGCTGGCCGGCTTCGTGCGCTTCGGCGAGGCGTGCCTGCTGTGCACCACCGTCGAGGCCGAGCTCGGATCGGGGCACCGGGTGGTGCTCGACAGCGAGCGGGCCGTGGTCATCGCGCCGTACTGGAGCGGGGTGCCCTACGAGATGCTCGTGGTCCCCCGGGCCCACGACGCCCACATCAACCACGCCGACCCGAAGGCGCTCGTGGCCGTCGGGCACGCGCTGCGCGATGCGTTGGGCCGGCTGCGGCGGGCCGTCGGCGACGTCGCCTACAACGTCGTCTTCCACACCGCGCCGCACCACCACCGCGATCCCGCCTACCACTGGCACGCCCACGTGTTCCCGCGGCTCACGAGCGTGGCGGGGTTCGAGCAGGGCACCGGCGTGCTCATCAACCTCGTCACCCCCGAGCACGCCACCCGCCACCTCACCGCCGCCGACTGACCGGCCCCGGCGCGGTGCCCGACGACGACCGCTCGGGCAGGTGGGGGTGGACGCTGTGGTCGGCGGTCGGCATCGCCGCGTGGATGGCGCTGACCGTCCGGGCCGCGGCGACGCTGGAGTACCCGTCCGATCCAGGCCCGGTCCTGCGCACGTTCGCCATCGCCGGCGGTGTCTTCTTCGTCGTCACGTACGTCGCAGCCGGCGTCAGCATCCGCCGGCGGCGCACCGTCGCGACCGAACGGCTCGTGCGGCGGCTCGCTCCGGATGCCGACACCGCAGCGGTCCGCCGCGCCGCCCGCCGCAGCCAGCGCTCCGGGCTGTCGTACACCTTCTTCGGGGCGGTCACGACGGGCCTGCTGCTCACCGCATCGCGTTCGGTGAGGGCGGCCCCTGGAAGCTCCTGTTCGGCATCACATTCGGGATCGTCGGGGTGTGGGCGGTCGTCGCCTCCTTCGTCCTTCGCGGTGCGTACAAGGGCGGCGCCGACGTGCTCGAGCCGCTGGGCCTCCAGCTGACGAGCGTGCCCGGTTGGGTGTCGCTGTTGACAGCTGAGGCCGACACGGTGCGCCCGGGTCGAGCGTGCGCTCGTCCGGTGCGCGCGCGTGGAACCGCACCTCAGCCGGACAAGCGCACGCAGGACGGGTTGACGCTCGCGGGCCGAGGCACGACGGACGTGCCGCCGACCAGCGCCGCCTCCGGCGCGCCCTTGACCTTCGGCGATCGAGGATCGGCCGGACGTGCTGCCGGTAGAAGTGCTGTGCCAGCTCCGCCCCCCGCATGCACGCATCGTCGCGGACGGCCGTGCCGGCGGCCACCGCGGTGCGGCGTGCGAAGCTCGGCCCATGCCGAAGGTGCGGGTCAGCGTCGTCATCGATGCGCCGCCCAAGGTCGTGTGGCGGGTGGTCGAGGACATCGCCGGGCACGTCGACTGGATGGCCGACGCCGTCGCCATCCGCTTCATCACCGACCAGCGGTCCGGCGTGGGCACGACGTTCGACTGCGACACGCAGATCGGGCCGTTCCGCACCGTCGACCGCATGGAGGTCACGGAGTGGCGGCCGGGCCGGGCGATGGGCGTGACCCACCGGGGCCTGGTGACGGGGCGGGGGCGGTTCACGCTGACCCGGGCAGGGCGGGGCCGCACCCGGTTCACCTGGCGCGAGGCGCTCGACTTCCCGCTCTGGTTCGGTGGACCGGTCGGCGCCCTCGTGGCCCAGCCGGTGTTCCGCCGCGTGTGGCGCCGCAACCTCGTCCGGCTGAAGGCCCAGGTCGAGGGCGGCTGACCCGCTTCCCTCAGGACCTGCGGACGGTCGACGCGCCGCGACGCTCCCAGTCGACCGCCGGAGGAGCTGGGGGTCTGGGGGCCGAGCCCCCAGGCATCGGCCGCAGGGCGACGAAGTCGGCCGAGGACCGCAGACCGAGCGGAGCGAGGGCTACAAGACCCGCCGGAACGGAGCGAAGCGAGCGACGGCGAAGAATCAGACCACGAGGACGGCGGCGACCGCCGCCACCACTCCCAGCGCGACGACGGCTGCGACCTGGCGGGTCACGTCGAGCTGTCGGGGTCCGACCTCGAAGTAGAGGTAGCCGACGATCAGGCCCCCGACGAGGCCGCCGATGTGGCCGCCGATCGAGATGCCGGGGATGCCGAAGGTGATCAGCAGGTTGATGCCGATCGTCATGCCGATGCCGCTCGACCACGGGTCGATCCCCCGCGACCGGGCCGCCATGAACAGCACGCCGAACAGCCCGAAGATGGCACCCGACGCGCCGACGGTGGGCTGGTTGGGCGAGACGAGGAGCACGCCGAGCGAGCCGACGAGCAGCGAGGCGCCGTAGGCGGCGGCGAAGCGGGCCCGCCCGATGGCCGGCTCCAGCGCTTGGCCGATGCGGTAGAGGGCGAACATGTTGAAGGCCAGGTGGATGAGACCGGCGTGCAGGAACCCGGCGGTGACGACCCGGTACCACCCACCCTCGGCCACGCCCCGGAAGAGCTCGCCCGTGGTCCGGTCGAGCAGCGATTCCGAGAACAGCGCCCCGCGCAGGCCGAGCTCCTCGGACAGCCGAAGGAGGTCGGCCTGGCCCCGGTCGAGCGCCACGCCCAGGAAGAAGACGGCCACGTTGACGGCGATGAGCGCCTGCGAGAGCCACGGGCGATTGGCCGCGGCGGCCGCCCGGTCGAGGGTCGCCCTGGTGTACACCTTCTGCTGGCCGCCGCTGGCGCACTCCGGGCAGTGGAAGCCGACCGAGGCCGAGTGCATGCACTGGGGGCAGATCGGGCGCTCGCAGCGCTGGCAGCGGACCCCGGCCTTGCGGTCCGAGTGGCGGTAACAGGTCTGGTCGGCGTAGGTCGGAGCAGCAGGTTCCACGGCGGCGGGCACGCTACCGGCGCGCCCCGCCGTCTCCCGGCGCGACCCCGAGGTCGTGGGCCAGCCGGCCGAGCACCTGGTCGCCCGGCGCGGCAGCGATCGCGTCGACCACGACCTCCTGGGGGCGATCGAGGTCGACACCGACGCCGAGCGGCCGGCGCAGGGCCAGCAGGTCGGCCACCAGCGCCGGCCACCGGTCGGCACCGTCCCCGCCGTCGACCTCGCCCGGGCCAGCCCGGACGTGCAC
>JACDCH010000201.1 GCA_013694495.1 Acidimicrobiia bacterium
AGCCGGGCCCGGCGCCGTTGCGACGCGAGCCGCGGATGTGGCGGATGACGGGCACGGTGCGGATCAGCCGCACGCTGCGGCGCAGCTCGGTCTCGAAGGCGGCGGTCCACCGAGACGGCTTCGGAACGGCGAGGAGGGCGCCGCCCACCAGTGCCTCGACCGCCGGCACCGAGGCGCCGTCGTGCACGGTCGACGACAGCACGAGTACCGGCGTGGGCGTGCGGGCCATGATCTGCTCGAGCGCGTACTGGCCGCCGCCGTCGGGGATGTTCAGGTCCAGCGTGACCACCTGGGGGCGGAGGGCAGCGACGAGCGTGACGGCTTCGAGGGCCGTCGCCGCCTCGCCGACCACCGTCATGTCGCCATCGGCCTCGAGGACCGCAACCAGGTTGGCCCGCTGCACGAGGGAGTCCTCGACGACGACCACCCTCGTCGTCGGACCGGAGCCGTTCGCCGTCATGTCGTGGTCCCGACGAGGCGGTCGACCGCGGCCAGAAGGCCGCGCTCGTCGAACGCGCTCTTCACGATGTAGCCGTCGGCACCGGCCTCCATGCCGCGGAGGCGGTCGCTGTCGCTCGCGAGCGAGGTCAGGATCAGGACGGCGACGTTGCGCAACGACGGGTGGGCGCGGATCTGCTCGGTCAGCGCGAAGCCGTCCATCCGCGGCATCTCGACGTCGGTCAGCACCAGCTCGTACTCACCCGCGCCGAGCAGGGCCATCGCCTCGACCCCGTCGCCGGCCACGGTGACGTCGAACCCGGCCCGCTCGAGGATCGACCGCTGCAGCTCCCGTACCGTGAGGGCGTCGTCGACCACGAGCAGACGTCCGTTGCGCGTTCGAGCGGCGACCGGCGCGGCGACGGCGCGGGCGGTCCGCCCGCCGCCCCGACGGGCGCGCTCGATGAGCCCCGGCGGGTCCAGCACCAGGAGGATCGAACCGTCCGGCTCGATGCTGGTCCCGGCGACCACCTCGAGCCGGGGCACCAGCGGGCTCAGGCCCTTGACTACGACGTCGCGCTGGCCGACGAGGGCGTCGACGGTGAACGCCGCCCGGCCGGCGGCACCGGTGACGACGACAAAGGTCCCGGCGCCGACGCGCGTCGAGGGGACGCCGAGCACTTCGGCGAGGTCGGACACCGGCACCGGCCGTCCCCCGACGTCGATCATCGGCTGCCCCTCGGCGTGGAGGAGCGACGTCGTGGCCGCGGCCTGGGCCAAGTCGACGCGGTGCAGCGGCAGCGCGAACCGCTGGCCGCTCGCCTCGACGAGCAGGCAGCGGAGCACGGCCAGCGTGATCGGGACGATCACGCGGAACTCGCCACCGAGACCGGGCGTCGAGCGGACCTCGACCCGCCCGCGAGCGGCTTCGACGCTCGAGCGGACGGCGTCCAGCCCCACGCCCCGCCCCGAGATGTCGGACACGAACGTGGCGGTCGAGAAGCCGGAGGCGAAGATGAGCTGCATCGCCTCGTCGTCGTTCATCGCATCGACGTCCAGGCCGAGGCGAGCACCTTGCGCCCGCACGCGGGGGAGGTCCACACCGCCGCCGTCGTCGGTGATGGCGATGATGACCTCGGAGCCGAGCTGCATGGCGTGCAGCCGCACGACCGCCTGGGCCGGCTTGCCGGCGATGGCGCGCTCCTCGGGCGTGTCGACGCCGTGGTCGACGGCGTTGCGGACGAGGTGGAGCAAGGAGTCGGACAGCTTGTGCAGCACCTCCCGATCGAGCTCGGTGTCCTCGCCCCGCACCTCCCAGCGCACGTCCTTCCCCAGGCTCCGCGCCGCGTCGCGCACGGCGCGCTGGAGCGAGTCGGTGATGGTCGACACCGGGACCATCCGCGTGCGCATCGCGCACTCCTGCAGGTCGTTCAGCACCCGTGACAGCTCGGTGAACTCGAGGACGTCGACGGCGTCGACCCCGAGACGTTCGGTGAGGACCCGGCCGACCCGCAGGTTCGCGCCGGCCGCCTCGCCCACCATCCGGACGAGCTCGTCGAGGCGCTCGACGGGCACCATCACGGTGCCGGCGGCCTCGCGGGCGACGACCGGCGCCGGCGCAGGGGTTGCCGGCACCGCGTCCGCCGCGGGGTCGAGCGCCGCGGCGGGGCTCGGGTCCGACCTGGGAACTGGCGGCGCGAGAGGAGGTGGCGGCAGCGGCGATGGCCCCTCGGCCGCGCCGGCTGCCGCGAGGGCGACGGCCGGGATCGAGGCCGGTGCGAGGGCGACGAGGAAGGCGACATCGAGGGCGTCGAGCGCGGCTGCGTTGGCACCGTCGTCGACGTCGGCCCCGGCGACGGACTCGTTGATCATCGAACCGAGCCGGTCGACCGCCACGAGGAGCGCATCGACGATGGGTGCGGTGGGCAGTACGGAGCCGGAGCGCAGCTGACCCAGCTTCTCCTCGACGCCGTGGGCGTAGCGCCCGATGTCCTCGAACCCGACCACGGCCGCAGAGCCCTTCAGCGTGTGGACCTCACGGAAGATCTCGGCGATGGCCTCACCGAGGTCGTCCAGCGGGCGGCGCTCGAGCTCCAGCACGAGCTGGCCGAGCCGGGCCAACCGCTGCTCGGCCTCCTGGGCGAACAGCATCCGCAGCTTGTCGAGCCCCTTCAAGGTCATCGCGCGGCCCGACCCTCGGCGGCGGCGGTCACGGCCGACGCGTCGAGGTTGCTGTAGGGCAGGAGCAAGGCTTCGACGTCGACGAGGACGGCGACGCCGCCCTCGATCCCGTAGATGCCGAGCGTGCCCCGGAGGTCGGACGGGCCGAGCTGCTCGCCGAGGTCCACGACCCGAGGTAGGCCGGCGACGACGATGCCGGCCGGCCCCATGGCCGTCGTCACGACGATCGCGAAAGGCCCCTCGACGAGGGGGCCGACGCCGAGCAGGGCGCCGGCGTCGAACATCGGCACGACCTCGCCGCGGAGGTTGAAGGCTCCGAGCACCACGGCGGGCACGGTCGGCAGCCGGGTCGGCCGGGGCTCGGAGACGACCTCGCGCACGGTGTCGGCCGCGACGGCGTAGTGGTCGTCGCCGATCGGGAAGATCAGGGCCGAGAGGGTCACGCCCCGTTCGCCGGCCCCGGTGGCTCCTCGCCGTTGGTCGTGCCGGCCGACGCCTTGAGGTTCCCGGCGAGGTCCGCCAGCGTCCCGGCGGCAGCCGCGATCTGCTGCGCCGTGGCCGACACCTGGCGGCTGGCGTCGGTGAGCTGGTCCATGGTCTCGACGACCTGGCTCGTCGCCGAGCGCTGCTGCTGCGTCGTGAGGCGCACGTGGCCGGCGGCATCCGTGACCCGATCCAGCAGGAGCAGTCCGGCCTGCATCCGCTTGGCGCCCTTCTCCATCGCCATGACGGTGGCGTTGGTCTCCTCGCGGACACCGTCCACGATGATCGCGATGTCGCTGGCGGAGCCCTTCGAGCGCTCCGCGAGCCGGCGGACCTCCTCGGCGACGACCGCGAAGCCCCGCCCTTCCTCGCCCGCCCGGGCCGCCTCGATGGCGGCGTTCAGCGCGAGGAGGTTGGTCTGGTCGGCGATGTCGTTGATGAGGTTCACGAGGCCATCGATGTCCTGAACCCGACCGGCCAGGGCGAGGGTGCGCTCGCTCGAGGTCTGCATGTCGACCTGCGCCTGCTCGAGGTTGTCCCTGGTCTCCGACGTCTGGGCTGCGACCTCGTCGACCGTGTCGGCGATGGTGGCCGAGGCTCGGGCCAGCTCCTCGGTGGTGGCCGACGCCTGGCTCACGGCGGCTGACTGCTGCGTCGTCGTCGCCGCCAGCTCGTCGGACGAGGCCGACAACTCGGACGCCGCCGAGTTCACGTCCACGCCGGCGGTGACCAGGTCACCGACCAGGCGCTCGCACGTCTCGAGCATCGAGTTGAGGGCCGACCCGAGGACGATGAGCTCGCTCGAGCCCCGGGGCTCGACGCGCACGTCGAGCCGGCCGGCGGCCGCGTCGCGCGCCGCCTCGGTCAGCGCCCGCACCGGTCGGGTGATGCGCCACCCGAACATCACGGCGAAGGCGACGGCGAGGAGCGTCCCCAGGGCCATGAGCTGCACAGCGCGCTGCTGCTGCTCGGTGACCGGCGCCAGGAGGGCGTCCTTGCCGACCTTGACGATGAGGGCCCACCCGACGACGTCGATCCCGCTGAAGCCACCGATCACGTCGCGCCCGTGGTAGTCGACGAACGCCGCGCTGCCTTGCTCGCCCGCCAGCGCTCGCGTGACGGCGGCGTTGTCGATGGTCTGGCTCAACGCTCCAGCGGCGAGGAGGGACTCGTCATTGGCAATGTCGCCCATGACCGTGTCGTAGACGAGCTGGTGGTCGGCGTCGACGGCGACGATCTCGGTTCCCTCCGGAAGGTCGGGGTTGAGCAGGTCGGCGAGCCTCGTCGTCTGCAGGTAGCCGATGACGACACCGACGGTGGCGCCGTCCTCGTCGACGATCGGAAGGGCGGAGACCCAGTCGATGTGGCCGTCCCGCTCGGTCGGCGAGACGTCGACGGCCAGGCCGGAGGCGGCGACCCGGAACCACGGTTCGTCGCTGGGGTCGATCTCGAGGGCGGGATGGCTGGCGGCGAGGACGTTCCCGGCGACGTCGGTCACCTCGATGAGCGCGTAGTCGCCCTGGCCCTCGTTACTGCTGGAGTCGAGCGCGCTCATCACCGCTCGGGCGTTGAGGCCCATGGCCGAGGCGCCGGCCGAGCCGGCCTCGTCGACGACGAGTTGGAGGTCGTCGTGCCGTTCGGCCAACCAGTCCTCGACCCGCAGGGCGACGGCGCTGGCCACGGACGCGGTCGCGATCTCGCCTTCCGCGGTCAGGCTGGTCGTCGACTCGCTCACGAGGAGCACGGCGATGAGGGCCATGCCGGGCAGGGCGACGGCGAGCACGCCGATCGTCAGGCGCACGCTGAGCCGGCGGAAGAGGTTGGTCCGCTGCTTCGAAGCACTCATGGGGAGCAGATCCTGGTCGTGGCGCCGCGGCTTCGTAAGGCGGCGAGGTCGGCGAGGGTGCCTGCTGCTGTGGGCCGACCGCCGGAGCGTCGCCCTGATCCTTCATCCAGACATCGACCCCTTCGTGGCGCATTCTTGAGACTTTCCTGGTTCGGCCCCGGGGCGTGTCGATGGCAGGCGGCTCTGCGCGTCCGGGCGCCGGCGGGCGCGACGCGGTGGGTCAGCCGGCGTCGGTACCAGCACTCGTGCGGCCGGACCGGCGGGCGCCGATGCGGTCGACGACCTTGCCCAGGCGCTCGGTGGTGCCCTGGAGCGGCGAGAGCGTGCTGGACACGTTGCCGATCGTCACCTCGAGCTCCCCGATGGAGCGGTCGAGCGACTCGAGGGTCGGCACCAGCGCCGACAGCGTGCTGAGCGGCTCGAGCATCGACGCCAGGTCGCCCAGCACGTCGGTCAGCGACGCCAGGCGCTCGAGTGCCGGCGCGACGCGGGCGAGTTCGTCGAGGGTCGATCCGAGCTCGGCCAGCTGTTCCAGGGCCGGCACGACGCGGGCGATGTCACCGAGCGCGTCTTCGAACCGGGCGATACGCTCGATCGCCGGCCCGAGGTCGCCGAGCCGGTGCAGTGACGACACGACGCCCGGGAGGCCGAGCAGGGCCCGGACGTTGCTGTCGATCTCGGCGATCGCCCGCTTCACCACGTCCTGCTTCGGGTCGGACGGCGCCATCGCCTCATTCAAGCGGACCGATGAGTCGCGGGGCCGGGAGCGGTCGGTGACGGTGCACGACCACGCGCAAGGAGCACCCATGGCCAACGTCATCGTCGACCTGTCGACCTCCCTCGACGGCTACATCGCCGGTCCGAACGACGGGCGCACGACCCCGCTCGGCGACGGGGGCGGCGCCCTCTTCGAGTGGATGGGCGCCGGCCCCGAGGCGAACCGCGTCGACCCGAGGATCTGCCCGCCGGATGCCAGCCGGCCGGTCGTCGACGAATGGCAGGCCGAAGCGGGCGCCATGGTGAGCGGCCGGCGCACGTTCGACATCGCCGGCGGGTGGAAGGACGGGCACCCCATCGACGTCCCGATCTTCGTCGTGACCCACGAGCCCCCGACGGACGGGGAGTGGAGCCCGCAGGTCGAGTTCGTGACCGAGGGCGTCGAGCGGGCGATCGCGCGGGCCAAGGAGGTGGCCGGCGACAACAAGGTCTCGCTCGCCGCCGCCAGCGTCGTCCAGCAGGCGCTGCGAGCAGGTCTGGTCGACGAGATGCCGCGAGGTCGCGTGCCGCGTCGGGCCGGCGGGCCCACACGGCGCTGAGCGTCGGGCTGCTCTGACGCCGGGGCTTCAACCGGCGCGGAGCGCCATCAGGGTGCCGAGGGTCGACCAGTGCTCGGGCTCCGAGGTGACCCAGTCGTAGAGGCTCCCGCCGATGGCGCCGCCGTCCTCGATCGCGGCGACCATGGCCGTCAGGTCGGCATCGGTCACGCCGTCGGCGATGCCGCCGACGACGTGGATGGGGATGTCGGGGTCGCCGGTCGAGGCGCGGATCCGCTCGATGTTCTCGCCGACGTAGCGCCCGCCCTCCTGCAGCTCGCCCCGCCGGATGGACCAGTACGCCATCGGCATGATCACGTCGTAGGTGGCGGCCAGCTCCGCCCACGGGTACTCCGGCCAGAACGCCGGGTTCACCACCTGGATGTGGACCGCCGACAGCGTGATGGCGCCGATCGGCCGCTCGGCCGGCACCGCTGCCCGCAGCCGCTCCGACAGGTCGAGGAGGCGTCGGTTGCGCTCGGCCACGTCCTCCACCGCGGTCGTCTCGATGTCGACCGCGAGCCCGTCGACCCGCAGCTCGGCCGCCGCCTCCAGTCGGCGCAGGTCGTCGTCGACGTCGGTGAGCGTCGGCAGGTACCACGCCACCACGTGCATCCCGTGGGCATGGGCTGCGTCGAGCAGCCCGTCCAGGCGCTCGGGCTCCATGACGTCCGACGCCGATCGGTTGTGCGACGTCTGGACGTACACCGTCTGCACGCCGGCGGCGGCCATCGCCTCGATGTCGTCCTCGTCGACCAACGGCTCGGCCCCGCCGAGCTCGACCGTCCAGTCGTAGTCGTCGACCCACGCCCCCAGGCCCCGGTGCACCACCATCGTCCAGCTGCCGGGGGGCGGGTCGGGCGGGCCCCGGTCGACCCGTTCGACGATCGCGACCGTGGCCACCACGACCGCCGCCACCGCCACGATGGCGAGCACCCGCCGGCGGGGGCTCCACCAGGGAGCGGCCTCGGGCTCGGTCTCGTCCACGCACCCTGGCTACCCGATGGCGGCCCCTCCTCCCTGGCACCACCGGCCGGGCGGGCGGCCCCGCGCCAGTGCGCTACCGCGCCGGCAGGAGGATCGGCATCCCTCCCCTGGGAACCTCGATCGTTTCTAGCAGTTGACCTGCCGAACGGGTTCCGATCGGGCCAGGTGACGTGCCGCGCCCGCCCGCCTACTGCATCCCGGTGCCGGGCCCGGCGCCCGCCTCGCGCTCCAGGCGAGCGAAGGCGGCGTCGAGGTCGTCGAGCATCGTGGCGAGGTCGTCGGGGCGTCCGGACCCGGCGTCGGCCTCGAGGCCGGCCGAGATGGCGGCCATCTCCGGCGCGCCAACGATGCGACTCCGCGCCCTTGTTGATGCGGTGGGCCTGCTGGCGCACGGCTTCCAGGTCGGAGCCGTCGCCCGCATCGCGCAGCGCGACGAGGTCGGTGGCGGTGGACGTCACGTAGTCGCGGATGACGCCGGCGGCCATCCCCCGTCGCCGCCCGTGATCTCGTGCAGCACGGACTTGTCGAGGGCGAGGGTGGCGTCGTCGGGCCTCGCTGCGGTGCTCGCCGGTGCCGGGTCGTCGTCGTCCGCCTCCGGGAACGGGACGTGGGGGAGCCATCGTCGGAGCTTGGCGGCGAGCAGCGGGATGATGGTCGGCTTGGCGGCGAAGTCGTGGCGCTCGGCGTCGGGCTACGTGTCCTGCACCCAGGACCCGTTGCCGTACAGGGTGAAGCCCCACTCGAGATGCTGCCGGTGCTCGTACGTCGAGACCGTGCCCGAGACGGTGACGGGGATGCGCGCGATCGGCCGGCTGCGGTCGCCCGGATTCGCGTTCGTGGGCGGCTGGAACCGGACGTCGATGTCCAGGTTCCAGCTCCAACCGGTATAGGCCTGCGGCACCTCCAGCCAGATGCTCGGGATGAACGCCCCTCCACCCTTGTACGTCGCGCCGTAATCGAACCGCAGCAGGATCTCGGCGTCGACGTAGACGTACCTGCCCATGAACTCCGGGACGTTCACCGGCCACTCGTAGGTCATCCGGATCTTCTTCGGGGAGTAGAAGCCCGTTCCGAGGTCCTGCCAATCGTCGACCGCCGGCACTGCATTCGCCCGGTGTGTGGAGATCTCCTGGTGCGGCTCGCCGTCCTTGATGACGTGCCAGGCAGCCTGCGCTGCGTTCTGAACCATTTCCCAGCTCATGCCAGGGCCTCCCCTTCGTCCTCGGGCGTGTCCGCGATCGCCAGCACCTCGATCTCCTCCGAGCTGTCGCCGTCGACCTGCTGGATGGGCTCCGACCCTGAGCCGGTGAAGTAGGCCTGGCGTTGCTCTTCGGTCCAGTCGGCGAGCCTGGGCGGCGCGCCGGCGGCGACGAGATCCGCAGGGACGTCGCCCTCGCCGCCGGCCGCCTCGCCCGTCAGCGTCGGCCAGGTGACGGGCCCCACCCACCCGTCGACGACGAGCCCATGCTGCTCCTGGT
Organism: Acidimicrobiia bacterium; assembly: GCA_013694495.1. Lineage (GTDB taxonomy): Bacteria > Actinomycetota > Acidimicrobiia > Acidimicrobiales > JACDCH01 > JACDCH01. The sequence continues at coordinate 8,727 of JACDCH010000201.1, forward strand.
GAGCGCGGACGGCGCCGTCGGTGATGGGGCCGAAGATCCCGTCGACGGTGCCCGTGTAGAGCCCGCCGAGCAACTGCTGGAGGTAGGTGACGTACCCGCCTGTCTCGCTGTCGGTCGCGCCCTCTCGGATGTCGGGTTCGTTCGCCACGAATCCTCCTTTGTCCCGCGCCCGCCTTGGGATCGCCGGGATCGAGGGGGAACTGCCCCCCGGCGCTGATCCTCTGCGCGACGCGGCGCCTTCGCAATGGCCGATGGGTTCCCCAAGGGGCCTCGGCCATGCCTGATGAGGCAGCGGCTCGAACGAGTGTCGATTGCTGGCGCTGGCGCTGTGGACCAGCAACCCGGGGTCGACCCAAGATCCTCAGCTCAGAGCGCCGCCCGAAAGGCCTCGGACACGCCTTCGAGTAGCTGCGTCGGGAAGTCGTGCTCGATCCGCTGGTCGCAGTACGCGCTCGGCGACGGTGGTGTTGGCGGAGCGGTCGGTCTCGAAGCGGGCGCTCGCGAGCTCCGTGGGGTGACCGACGGCCTCCTCGTCGGCGAAGTTCCCCCGGACCACCGCGACACCGAAACGCCACCGAGCGACACGCCGGTTGCGCGGGCCACCTCATCATCCGCAGAGTCGGCGGCTGACGGCCGGGCGGCAACGGGACATCATGCGTTCGTGTCTCGGTAGGTTGCCTCGATGAAGTATTTCGAGGACTTCGTGGTGGGTGAAGAGTTCGAGTGCGGGGCCTACGAGGTCACCGCAGACGAGATCGTCGCGTTTGCTCGCCAGTACGACCCGCAGCCGTTCCACCTCGATCAAGCAGCTGCCGACGCGAGCGTGTTCGGCGGGCTCACGGCGTCTGGCTTTCACACCGTGGCGATGCAGGGTGCGCTCATCAATGCATCACCCGAAGCTGACGCGGCGATAGTTGCAGGTCTCGGCTGGGACGAGGTGAGATTCGCGCATCCGGTGTGGGCTGGCGACACGTTGTCTGTCCGCTTTACGTGTCTCGAAGTTCGGGCGTCCGCCAGCAAACCGGACCGAGGCGTTGTACGAACCTCGGTCGTGCTCCGCAATCAGGACGGTCAGGATGTCTTGAGCAGCGTGCACAACCTCTTGCTCAAACGCCGACCGACCACTCCGGAGGTCTGACAGCGCGCACGGCGCCACCTCACGAAACGTGGCCGCGGCGCCAGTGAGCCGTACCTGTCGAACGTCTCCGAGCCGTCGGTAGGTGGCAGTCCGACCGGGTGCTCTGCGCCATTTCCAGGGAAGCTGGCTGCCCGCGCGGAAGGCATTCAACTCCGACGCGCTGCCGCGTGCGGTCGTGTCAGCGTAGCTCTCGCCGTAGACGCCCCAGGCTCGCTGAGAGCAAGTCGTCGATCGCGTCGGGAGGTGCCACTGGCACTCCGGCGCGACCGTACGGCGGGTCGTAGAACACGAACTCGGTGAACCCCGCGTCGAACCACTCGTGCACGACGTCCTCGAAGTGGCCGGCTGAGGTCCATGACGTTGCCTCCGTCAGGCCCAACAACACGGCCCTGCGAATCTCGTTCGGGTCGCGCTCGATCCTCACGCACGCGTCGTCGAGTCGTTCACTGTTGGCGCGCGCCGCCGCCAACGTGGGTCCGTAGGTGTTCCAGGTGTCCGCGAATCGGGCCGCGACCTTGAGCGTGCCGAGACTATGAGCCGCGAGGATGAACGGTGGTCGAGGCCGCTGCACGAAGCCCGGCGAAGTCGCCGCGCCGGACGTCCGATACCAGGAGCCGTCGTAGGTCACGTCGTCCTCGCGGCACAGCCGATCCACAACCTCGACGTACTCGGCAAAGCGCTCCGCTCGCTCCTTCGCGGACCAGTCGTCCTCACCCCACATGGGCTGGTCCGTAGGAGCTCCACCCGCGCCGAGACCGAGCTCCAGCCGGCCACCACTCAGATGGTCGACGGTCTGGGCCTCCTTGGCGAACAGGACCGGTGACCGCGAGACGATCGCGCCGACCAGCAGCCCGACGCGCACACGGTTCGTCGTTGCGGCCAGCCCAGCGAGACTGGTGGCCGCCTCGAACCAGGACTGTCCGGGACGATGAGGATTCGTGAAGTGGTCGCACGACCAGATCGAATCGACTCCGCCGTCCTCGAGCCGGCGCCAGCGCGTCACGAGGTCACGCCAGGGCTCGTTCGGTAGAACGAGTGTCCCAACCAGCAACCTGTGCATGACAGCGACGCTAGATCAGCGGCCGCGCCTGATCTCTGTACGCGGACATCGCCAGAACCCGCGCACCAGAACACGCCTCGGTCTGAGGGACGCTGCGGGGATGGATCGACTGCCGCTCGCCGGGGTTGGCGTCATCGACGGTCCGAGCGACCACGGTCGTCCGCGGGTCAGAGCATTGAGCCCAAGTCTGAGCCGACGGTGGGGTAGGCAGTGGTCATCGACTTCAGCTGCGTGGTTGTGAGGCCGAGTTTCATGGCGAGGCCGATGAAGTTGATCAGCTCGCCGTACTCGGGGCCGAGCATGTGGGCTCCGACGATCGTGTCGTCGGACGTGTCGACAAGGATTTTCGTGGCTGCGGCTGGTTCTCCGATCCGGTAGTTCGAGTACCAGCTGCTCGTTTCGCTGTAGCGAACGTCCACGTCGATTCCGGCTGCTGTTGCTTCGTCCTGGAGAAGACCGACCCGGGCCAGTTCCGGGATGGTGAACACCACGGTCGGGATGCCGGCATAGTCGGGCACCGTGGTTGTTCCCTTGAGCATGTTCGACGCGGCCACCTTGCCCTCGAACACGGCCACCGGGGTCAGTGCCATGCCGGAAGTGTCGGCAGAGTCCCCGGCGGCGTAGACGGCCGGGTTGGTCGTGCTCTGGAGGTGGCCCGCAACGGCCACGCCTGCAGTGCGGTGGGCGACGTGGGCCGCGTCCAGGTGCAGTTTGGAGAGCTGGGGGATGCGTCCGGCGCCGTGGACGACGAGGTCGGTCTCGATCTCTGCCTGGTTGCCGGCGCTCTCGAGGGCGACCCGGTAGGTCGCGCCGGCG